>SBFT01000002.1 GCA_006227805.1 Paracoccaceae bacterium | reverse complement strand
GAGGATCATTACGGCCAGCGCCCGCTGGTCTACACCACGCCGGATTTCTACAAGGACACCGATCTGGGTCGGCTGCGCGCCGAATTCTGGCTGCGCGCGGTGGCGGACCATCCGTCGAACGTCTATTCGGGGCAGGCTTGGACCTTCTGGCAATACACCGGCACCGGCGCCATCCCCGGTATCCCCGGCAAGGTCGACATCAACGCCTTTCGCGGCAGCCCGGCCGACTGGGCGCGCTGGCTGGCGGCGCGGCGGCAATAGGCAACCCCCGCTGCCCCCCTCCGCCACCGCTCGGCGCAGGTCCTGCTGCAACGGTTATCCTTCCCTGAGACGTCCTCAAGAGTGGTTCTGAGACCCGAAGACGGCGGCTGTCCGGGGGTTATCCCGAACGGTCCGCCTTTCGTCCGCCCTGATGTCTTTTCCACGAGGCGTGAATCGCTGCCTTCAACCGCCTGTTCAAGAGCGGCAAGCGTCCGGTCCAGACCCGCCACCAGCGCGGCGGACTGGTCGCGCGCGGCGCGGGCTTCGGTCAGGGCAAGGCGAAGCGCGGTGCCCGTCATGGCTTGCCCCGTCCGCCCCGCTTGGCCGCGCGACCGCAGGCTGCCGGTCAACCAGGGCTTGCCGCGCGTGCCGTCTTCGCGAAGGGCGATCGGAGAGGATCAGTTCGGCCTCGCCGAACCGTGACAGGACGGCGGCGGCAAGGTCTGGCCCGCGCCCCTGCACGAAGGCTCATGGGGGCCGTCGGGCGCGGGCAGGGAAACGGGGATGCCCCCGGGTGGTGCCCCCGGTCGGCGTCCGCGACTGCACCGACCGGAGAGGCCCCGACCGCATCCCGAGACCAGGAACCGGGGTGGCGATCCTCCTGCCCGCCCCGGACCGGATTTCGTCATGCGTCAAGCCCCCCTGCCGGAAGGCCAGGGCTGCGCGTGAGAGCGGCGGCGGCTTCGGACTGGACCGCCCGCGCCACAGAGGCAGGCGGCGCGCCGCGCGCGTGTGCGTCGGCTGCGTCAGATGCGCGAAGGCAGGCGGCACGCTGGCAAGGCAAGGCATCGAAGGCGGCTTCGTCAGACCGGCGTGAGGGTTGCCCATCCCTTCATGGCTGGCGAGATGTAGCCGCGCCGCAGGGCGTCCGCGACCTTCGCGGCGGCGCGTTCTTCGCTCACGGTCGCCAGCGTCGTTGCCCGTTCGGACAACATCGCCTTGACCGCATCCACCGGCACGAAGGGGGCTGCGTCCGGCGTGGTTTCGATGGCCGGCAAGGGTGCCGGTTCGCCGATCCGCCGGTCATCTTCGCCAGGACGGCAACCATTCGCGCGACCAGGGCAGGCGCGTCGTCTTCCGGCGTGTCATCGGGCAGGCCCAGGGCTTGCGGCCCGGGCGCGCTGGCAAGGGCCGGTTTCGCGGCATCCTTGGGGCCGGGCCTGGCGGGGTCCATCGGGGCGGCAAGGGGCTTCATGGCGTCTTGCCTCGACTGGCAAGGGGTCGCGCTGCAAGGCCGGGTTGTGGACCAGGCCGGCAGACTTTGCCTGCGTGATCACGCCCGCGTCGTCATGCGAGGCAACGCGGGCGAAAGGGTGCGGTATTCCCGCGCCGCGATCATCGCGGCGGCGCGGGCGGTCCATTCCACCAAGGCACAAAGGCCGGTTTCGTCGTGGCGAAGTTCCTTGATCCAGCCTGCCGCGCGGCGCCGGCCCGCCGGACTTGGAGTCCGCAAGTTCCGTCTGGTGTGCGAAGTCAACCGGCAGGTCCACCGCGCGCCCCTCGAAGTCCACAACCAGGCGGGCGGGATCGTCCACCGCGAATCCGCAGGATTTGCGGCACGCGAATCCGCAGGATTCGCGGGCAACGGATTGCCGCCCGTCGCGCGCGGTGATGCGCCCCTTGGGGGGCAACAGGTGAACCCATTCCGGGGCGTCACCCGGCGGCAAGGCCGCTTCGCAGGTTGCCAGATCAAGCCGCGCCATGGCTGCCGTCACGCGACGTGAGGCGCGTGACAATGACCTTGGCATCGGCGACATGCGCCGATCCTTCCAGGGGTTCGCACAGCCACCCGTGCCGAACTCGGAATTGATCAGGCGCAAGGCCGGGTCTTCCAGCGCGGGCGGCACAGCGCCGGATCGTTCCGATCCGACGGGGACGGAAGGCGTGATGCCCAGAACCTTGCCGCCGTCGCCGGCGCGTCCCTCATCGCCGCGCGGGCGGCGGCATCGTTGGTGGCGTTCAGCGCCGCCTTGGACCCGAAGGCCAGTTGCCAAAGGCCGAACCCGGCATTCACCCAGCATCCCGGACGCCATACATGTAAGCGTCATGGGTAAACACATGGGCGTCGTCGTGCCGGTTCACGCTGGTGAACTCGTAGCCTTCGCGTTCCTGCCAGATGATCGGGCGCACCCCGCGCGACACGCCCCAAAGATACCAGCCCGGACCCGCGCCCGCCTGCATGTTCGACACGGTGACGGTATCGCCGGTCGCATCCTCAAGCGGATGGTCGGTGTCAAAGACGTTCTGCCCGTCGAAGCAGGCTGCGTCGAAGCCCGATTTCAGCAGGTCGAACACCAGCTCGTCCCCGTCGAACCAGCGAGCCGGTTCGACGCAGATGGCGCGCCGCGATGGTGCCCATTGTCCCTCGAACATCGGC
>SBFT01000200.1 GCA_006227805.1 Paracoccaceae bacterium | reverse complement strand
GCGAAACAGGTCCGCCAGAAGACCGGCGCCCGGATGAAACTGGCGCTCGACGCCGTGGCGGGCGAGACCATGGGCCGTCTGGCCGAAACGCTGGAAACCGGCGGCACGCTGGTGACCTATGGCGCGATGTCTATGCGGGATGCCCAGATCCCCGCGGGCCTCATGATCTTCCGCGACATCACCGTGAAGGGGTTCTGGCTGGTGCACTGGTTCGGCCGCGCCAGCAGGGAAGAGCGGATGAAGACCTATGGCGCGCTGACCATGGCCGTGGCCCAGGGCACGCTGCACGCGCCCATCGACCGCGTCTTCCCGCTGGACGAGGTCAGGGACGCCGTCGCCTACACGATGGCGGGTGAACGCAAGGGCAAGGTCCTGCTGGCGCCGAACGGCGTCTGATCGGGCATGGTATCCCCCGGCCGGGCGCGCTAGTGTCGTGGCCCCAACCCATGCCGGAGTTTGCCAATGCCCTTCACCCTCGCCACCTGGAACATCAACTCGGTCCGTCTGCGCGAAGGGCTGGTGGTGCGCCTGATGCAGGAGGAAGCGCCCGACATCCTGTGTCTTCAGGAATGCAAGTCCCCGGTCGACAATATCCCGTTCGAGGCGTTCCGCAGCCTGGGCTATACCCACATGGTCGCGCGCGGCCAGAAGGGCTATAACGGCGTCGCGATCCTGTCGAAACTGCCGATCACCGATGCGGGCGACCGCGATTTCGCGGGCCTCGGCCATGCGCGCCATGTCGCGGCGCGGCTGGAAAACGGCGTCACCATCCACAATTTCTACGTGCCCGCCGGCGGCGACGTGCCCGATCGCGACGTGAACGAGAAATTCGGCCAGAAACTGGATTACCTGGCCGGGATGCGCGACTGGTTCCATTCCGACAGACCCGCCAGGTCGATCCTGGTGGGCGATCTCAACATCGCCCCGCGCGAGGATGACGTCTGGTCGCACAAGCAGCTTCTGAAGGTCGTCAGCCATACGCCAGTCGAGGTCGAGGCGCTGGGCGAAACCCAGGATGCGGGCGCCTGGGTCGACATCACGCGCGCCGATATCCCCGAAGGATCGCTCTACTCCTGGTGGTCCTACCGCGCGCCGGATTGGGACGCCGCCGACAAGGGCCGCCGCCTCGATCACGTCTGGGCGACAGGGGATATCGCCAATGCCGGCCATTCCAGCCGTATCCTGCGCCCGGCGCGCGGATGGGACCAGCCCAGCGACCACGCCCCGGTCTTCGCGAGTTTTGACCTTTGATTCCCCGCCGCCCGCGCACATATATGGCGGCGACACCGACCCATCCGAAAGGACGACTCACATGATCGACCTTGGCCTGACCCCCGCCAAATCCTCCGCCGACGCCGACCTGATCAAGGACAGCACGGAAGCCACCTTCATGGCGGACGTGATCGACGCCTCGGCCGACGTGCCGGTGATCGTCGATTTCTGGGCGCCCTGGTGCGGCCCCTGCAAGACGCTGGGCCCGATGCTGGAAGACGCCGTGCGCGCCGCCAGGGGCGCGGTGAAGATGGTCAAGGTCAATGTCGACCAGGCCCAGGGCCTGGCGGGCCAGTTGCGCATCCAGTCGATCCCGACCGTCTATGCCTTCTGGAAAGGCCAGCCCGTCGACGGGTTCCAGGGCGCGATCCCGGGCTCCGAGATCAAGGCCTTCGTCGACCGCCTGGTGAAGGAAGCCGGCGGCCAGGCCCACGGCGACGCGTTGCAGGACGCCGTCGACGCGGCCGAGGAGATGCTGGCCGAGGGCGCGGCGACGGATGCGGCGCAGACCTTCGCGGCGATCCTGGAAGAGGACCCGATGCACGCCGGCGCCTATGGCGGCCTTGTCCGGGCCTACCTGGCCCTCGGTGAACTCGACCAGGCCGAGGCGATCCTGAACGGCGCGCCCGCCCAGATCGCCTCGACCGCACCCCTGGAAGCCGCCCGCGCGCAACTGGAACTGGCCCGGCAAGCGGCGAACATCGGTCCGATCGCCGAACTGACCGCCGCGGTCGAGGCCGATCCCGCCAACCACCAGGCGCGCTTCGATCTGGCGCAGGCGCTCTATGCCAAGGGGAACGTCCAGGAAGCGGTCGACCACCTTCTCGATCTCTTCCGCCGGGATCGCGAATGGAACGAAGGTGCGGCCAAGACGCAGCTTCTGACCATTTTCGACGCGCTGAAGGCGAATGACCCGGTGGTCCTGAACGGCCGCCGCAGGCTGAGTTCGATGATATTTGCCTGACGGCGTGATCGGTCTAGCTTACGGTCATGAAGAAGGCTGCCGATCTGCCCCAGACACTGCCGGTCTTTCCGTTGCCCGGGGCGCTGCTGCTGCCCCGGTCGCGCTTGCCGCTGCACATCTTCGAACCGCGCTACCTGCAGATGTTCGACGACGCCCTGAAGACCGGAACGCGCCTGATCGGGATGATCCAGCCCAACCGGATGCCCGGACGCCAGGACGGGCTGCACCAGATCGGTTGCGCGGGCCGGATCACGCAGTTTTCCGAAACCGAGGACGGGCGCTACCTGATCACCCTGACCGGGATTTCCCGCTTCCGCGTGGTGGAAGAGGTCAAGGGCTTCACGCCCTACCGCAAGTGCAACATCCGCTGGGACGGCTTCGAACGCGATCTGGGCCCCACCGAACAGGACACGGGCTTCGACCGCGCCCACCTGATGGACCTGCTCGGGCGTTACTTCTCGGCGCGCGGCCTCTCGACCGACTGGGACACGCTGAAGGACGCCGATGACGAACTGCTGATAAACTCGCTCTCGATGCTTCTCGACTTCGACCCCGAGGACAAGCAGGCCCTTCTCGAGGCGCCCTCGCTGACCACCCGCCGGGAAACCCTGGTCACGCTGATCGAATTCGCCCTGCGCGGCGGCTCGTCGAGCGAGGAAATGCTGCAATGACCGGCGACAGCCCCGGTTTCGACCGCCACATGCTCGAGGTGCTGATCTGTCCCAGCACCCATACGCGGCTGGAATACGACGCCGCGCGGCAGGAGCTGATCTCGCGCGCCGCGGGGCTGGCCTTTCCGATCCGCGACGGCATCCCCGTCATGCTGATCGACGAGGCGCGCGTTCTCGACTGACCCTCGCCCAGGGCGCCGCGCGCCCCGGGACAGCTCGCGCCAGTCGCGTCGACATCCCCTGCCTTCCTCTCGCTGCAAATATCCCGGGGTTCGGGGCAGAGCCCCGATCCTCAGCCTGTCACACAGGCTTGCCCTGCAGGAGGCGCGGCACGTCCCCGGTCAGACCCGCCGCCTCGCGGATGAAGCCGCGGCGCAGGGCGGGGATCGCGTTCACCACGCCCATTCCCAGGTCACGACCGAGGCGCAGGATCGGATTGTCGTTCGAGAACAACCGGTTGAACGCATCCGTCGCCAGCGCCAGCGTCGCAGTGTCGAAGCGCCGCCATTCCTGATAGCGCTGCAGCACGTCCGGCGCACCGATATCCTCGCCTCGGCGCGCGGCCAGGGTCAGAACCTCGGCCAGCGCGCCGATATCGCGCAGACCCGCGTTCAGGCCCTGGCCCGCGATCGGATGCACGCCATGCGCCGCATCGCCCACCAGCGCCAGGCGATCCGCGATCATGCGCTGCGCCAGGGTCAGGTTCAGCGGGTAGGTGAAACGCTTGCCCGTCAGGGCGATCTCGCCCAGGAAACTGCCGAAGCGGGGGCGCAGGGCGTCGAGATAGGCCGCGTCGTCCAGCGCCTGGATGCGGGCGGCCTCGGCCTCGGTTTCGGTCCAGACGATGGAACTGCGGTTGCCGGTCAGGGGCAGGATCGCCAGCGGCCCGGCAGGCATGAAGAACTGATGCGCAACGCCGCCATGGGGTTTCTCATGCGCCACCGCGCAGACCAGCGCGGTCTGGCCGTATCCCCAGCCGGTGCGGCGGATGCCGGCCCGCGCGGCGGTGCCGCTCTGGCGCCCATCCGCGCCGACAAGGACGCGGCCGCGCAAGCGGCGCCCATCCTCCAGCGTCACCTCTCCCGGTGCCTGATCCGTCACGCGCAGCCCATTCAGAAGCGTGATGCGCGGCTCGGCCCGGGCGGCGTCCAGAAGGGCGCGGCGCAGGTGGCGGTCCTCGACCATGAAGCCCATCGGGCCTTCCTCGATTTCGGCATGATCGAAGACCATCGCCCAGGGCGCGGGGCCTTCGCCCGGACGTCCGTCGGTGACCTTGATCTCGAGCATCGGCTGGGCGTGTTCGGCCACTGCGTCCCACGCCCCGATCGCCTGCAGCAGGCGTTGCGAGGCCAGTGCCAGCGCATAGGAGCGTCCGTCGAAATCGGCCTCGCGCAGGACCGGAGCGGGGTGCGCATCGATCACGACCGAAGACAGCCCGCCCTGCGCCAGCGCCAGCGCAAGGGCCGGCCCGTTCAGCCCGCCGCCCGTGATCAGGATGTCCGCGTCGAAGTCCATGCCCCGCTATATGGCCGCGGCTGCGGGATTGTCCATGCGCGGTCCTGTCGCTACCGTGGCGCCGAACGGCAGGAAAGGGGCGCGGCTATGCGGGACTGGCTGAACATGGGCGTGGCGGAACTGGGGCGCGGGATCGGCCGCGGAGAGATCGATCCGGTGGCCCTGGCCGAGACCTTTCTCTCGGCGATCGAGGACCATCCCCAGTCCGGACGCATCTATGCCCGCACCACGCCCGACCGCGCTCTGGCCGAGGCCGAAGCCGCCGCCGGACGCGCCGCGCGCAACCAGCGCCGCTCGCTTCTCGACGGCGTCCCGATCAGCTGGAAGGACCTGTTCGACACCGCCGGAACCGTGACCGAGGCGGGTTCGGCCCTTCTGAAGGGCCGCGTGCCCGACCGCGACGCCGTGGTGCTGTCGAATGCCACGGCGCAAGGCCTGGTCTGCCTGGGCAAGACGCACATGAGCGAACTGGCCTTTTCCGGGCTGGGCATGAATCCGATCACCGCGACGCCGCCCTGCATCAATGACGACGGTGCGGTGCCGGGGGGGTCGTCCTCGGGGGCGGCGGCGTCTGTCGCCTTCAACCTGGCGCCTGCCGGGATCGGGTCGGACACCGGGGGGTCGGTCCGCATCCCCGCGGCCTGGAACGACCTGGTCGGGCTGAAGACCACCGCCGGGCGGCTGACGCTGGAAGGGGTCGTGCCGCTCTGCCTGAAGTTCGACACGATCGGGCCCCTGACGCGCAATGTCGAGGATGCCGCCCTCCTGCTCGCCGCGATGGAGGGACGGCGCGCGCCCGACCTGACCGGCGCCGGCGTCAAGGGCAGGCGGTTTGCCGCGTTGCAGACCGCGGTTCTGGACGATATCCGCGATGCGCCCCGCAAGGCCTATGAAGACGCGCTGGAAAAGCTCTACGACGCCGGGGCGGTGATCAAGAAGCTGGACGTGCCCGAGCTGGCGGATGTCATGGGGCTCTCCGGCATCCTCTACACGACCGAGGCCTACGGGCTCTGGAAGGACGTGATCGAGGCTAATCCCGACGCCATGTTCCCCGAGATCCTGACCCGCTTCCGGCAGGGCAAGGCCCATTCCGGCGCCGATTACGTCGCCGCCTGGGCGCGGCTCGACGCGGCGCGCGCGGCCTGGGACATGGCCACGGCGGGCTATGACGCGGTGCTGGCGCCGACCGCGCCGATCCTGCCGCCCGATGCCGCGCGGCTGACCACGGATCACGACTATTACGTCACCGAAAACCTGCTGGCGCTGCGCAACACCCGTGTCGGCAACCTGATGGGTCTGTGCGCGCTGACGCTGCCCACCGGCGTGCCCAGCTGCGGCCTGATGGTGATGGGACGGCCCGAAATGGAGGAAGCCCTCCTGCGGGTCGGGGCGGGGATCGAGGCGGCCTTGGCCTAAAAGCCACAAATGCCTCAGGACGTTCAGCTTTTTCTGGACGCGGGCCCCGGGCTTGTGCCATTTTGACCGAAACGGGACGTGAACGATCCCGACCAGAGGCAGCAGTGATGGAATTCCCCGCGCGGTTCGCGAATCTACCGCCCTATGCCTTCCCGCGTTTGCGGGCCCTTCTGGACGTGCATCCCGCGGGCGGCCCCGTCATCCACATGACGATCGGCGAGCCGAAGCACCCGTTCCCGGCTTGGGTCACGGATGAAATCGTCAAGCATTCCAAGGGCTTCAACGATTACCCCCCGAACGAGGGCTCGCCCGCGTTGCGCGGCGCGATCTGCGACTGGCTGAACCGCCGCTATGGCGTCGCGGTCGATCCCGAAACGCAGGTCATGGTCCTGAACGGCACGCGCGAAGGTCTCTACAATGCCGCCATGGCGCTTTGCCCCGAGACGAAGCAGGGCCGCCAACCGGTCATCCTGTCGCCGAACCCCTTCTACCAGGTCTACATGATCGCCTCGATCTCGGTGGGCGCCGAAACCGTCTTCGTCCCCGCCACCGGCCAGACCGGCCACCTGCCGGATTACGCCGGTCTGCCGCCCGAAATCCTGAACCGAACCGCGATCGCCTATATCTGTTCGCCCGCGAACCCGCAGGGGGCGGTGGCCACGGAAACCTATTGGCGCGACCTGATCGCCCTGGCCGAGACATACGATTTCAGGATCTTCGCCGATGAATGCTATTCCGAGATCTACCGCGACACGCCGCCCCCGGGTGCCCTGGAGGTCGCCGCGAAGATGGGCGCCGATCCCGACCGGGTGATGGTCTTCCATTCGCTCTCAAAGCGGTCGAACCTGCCGGGCCTTCGGTCGGGCTTCATGGCGGGCGGTGCCGCCAGCATCGCGCGCGCGCGCGCCTTGCGCGCCTATGCGGGCGCGCCTTTGCCCTCGCCCCTCCAGGCGGCCGCGGCGCGGGTCTGGGCGGACGAGGATCACGTGATCGAAAATCGCCGCCTTTATGCCGAAAAATATGCGATTGCCGACGACATCCTGGCCAATGTGCCAGGCTACATGAGCCCCGAGGCCGGTTTCTTCCTGTGGCTTCCCGTTGAGGACGGCGAGGCGGCGGCGCTGAAGCTCTGGCGCGAAACCGGTGTCCGCGTCCTTCCGGGCGCGTATCTCTCGCGCGACGTGGACGGCGACAATCCGGGGCAGGGATACATCCGGGTGGCGATGGTGGCCCCGAAGGACGAGATGGCGCAGGGCCTGATCCGGCTGCGCGGCTGTCTCTATGAATGACCGAAGAGGGACGAGTATGGCTTCACTGAACTCCCGCACGCGCGATCCGCTTCTGGACAGCAACATGCAGGCCGCGATCGAACGGCGCAGCAAGGAACTGGCTGGCCTGGCGCTCGTCGCCGCGGGCGTCATGGCGGCCCTGATGATCGCGTCCTACACGCCGGACGATCCGAACTGGATGGTCTCGACCGATGCGCCGGTGCAGAACCTGATGGGCCGCATGGGCGCTTCGATCGCGGCACCCCTGTTCATGATCGTGGGCTGGGGCAGCTGGGGCGTGGCGCTGATCCTGACCGTCTGGGGCCTGCGCCTGACCTTTCACCGGGGCGAGGAACGTGCCGTCAGCCGCCTGATCTTCGCCCCCATCGCCATCGCTCTGGGCTCGATCTACGCCGCGACGCTGGTGCCGGGCGAAGACTGGCTGGCCACGCACAGCTTCGGGCTGGGGGGCCTCTTCGGCGATACCGTCATGGGCGCGCTTCTGACCATGCTGCCCTTCGGATCGGCGGTGGGCATCAAGCTGATGTCGCTGGTCATGGCGCTGGTCATGCTGGCGATGGCGGCCTTCGTGCTGGG
>SBFT01000177.1 GCA_006227805.1 Paracoccaceae bacterium | reverse complement strand
CGTCGTCCAGCACCTGCAGCAGCACGTTGAACACGTCCGGATGCGCCTTCTCGACCTCGTCGAACAGCACCACCTGGTAGGGCCGGCGCCGCACCGCTTCGGTCAGCACGCCGCCCTCGTCATAGCCGACATAGCCCGGAGGCGCGCCGATCAGCCGCGCGACCGAGTGCTTCTCCATGAACTCGGACATGTCGATGCGCACCATCGCGTTGTCGTCGTCGAACAGGAACTCGGCCACCGCCTTCGTCAGCTCGGTCTTGCCGACGCCCGTGGGCCCCAGGAACAGGAACGATCCCAGCGGACGGTTCTCGTCGTTCAGGCCCGCCCGCGCGCGCCGCACGGCATTGGCCACCGCGCGCACCGCCGTGTTCTGGCCGATGACCCGCTTGTGCAGGTCCTCCTCCATCCGCAAGAGCTTCTCGCGCTCGCCTTCCAGCATCTTCGTGGTCGGGATGCCGGTCCAGCGTTCGACCACCGCGGCGATCTGTTCGGGGCGCACGGTCTCCTCGACCATCATGCCCTTTTCCTCGTGCGCCTCGGCCTCGGCCAGCTTCTTCTCGAGCTGCGGGATCACGCCATAGGAGAGTTCCCCCGCCCGCGCCAGGTTGCCCTCGCGCTTGGCGATTTCCAGGTCCGCGCGGGCGCGGTCGAGTTGCTCCTTCAGATCGCGCGCCCCGGCCAGCTTGTCGCGTTCGGCCTGCCATTGCGCGGTCATCTGCGCGGATTTCTCGGACAGGTCCGACAATTCCTTCTCGAGCTTGGCCAGCCGGTCCTTCGAGGCGGTGTCGTCCTCCAGCTTCAGCGCCTCGACCTCGATCTGCATCTGCAGGATCTGGCGGTCCAGCTGGTCCAGTTCCTCGGGCTTGGAATCCACCTCCATCCGCAGGCGGCTGGCGGCCTCATCCATCAGGTCGATCGCCTTGTCCGGCAGGAACCGGTCGGTGATGTAGCGGTGCGACAGCGTCGCCGCCGCCACCAGCGCGCTGTCGGAAATCCGCACGCCGTGGTGGAGTTCATACTTCTCCTTGATGCCGCGCAGGATCGACACGGTGTCTTCCACCGTGGGCTCGGACACCATGACCGGCTGGAACCGCCGCGCCAGGGCCGCATCCTTTTCGACATACTTGCGGTATTCATCCAGCGTGGTCGCGCCGATGCAGTGCAACTCGCCCCGCGCCAGCGCCGGCTTGATCAGGTTGGCGGCATCCATCGCGCCATCGGCCTTGCCCGCGCCCACCAGCGTGTGCATCTCGTCGATGAACAGGATGATCTCGCCCGCGGCGGCGGTAATCTCGTTCAGGATCGCCTTCAGCCGCTCCTCGAATTCGCCGCGATATTTCGCGCCCGCGATCAAGGCACCCATGTCCAGCGCCATCAGGCGCTTGTCGCGCAAGCTCTCCGGCACGTCGCCGTTCACGATGCGCAACGCCATGCCCTCGGCGATGGCGGTCTTGCCGACGCCGGGTTCGCCGATCAGCACGGGGTTGTTCTTGGTCCGGCGGCTCAGCACCTGCATGGACCGGCGGATTTCCTCGTCGCGGCCGATGATCGGGTCGATCTTGCCCTCGCGCGCCGCCTCGGTCAGGTCGCGGGCATATTTCTTCAGCGCGTCATAGCCTTCCTCGGCGCTGGCCGTGTCGGCGGTGCGGCCCTTGCGGATGTCGTTGATCGCGCCGTTCAGCTTCTGCGCGCTGACGGCACCGGCATCCAGCGCGTCCTTGGCCGCCGATTTCACCATGCAGAGCGCCATCAGGATGCGTTCGACCGGCACGAAACTGTCGCCCGCCTTCTTGGCGACGCTGGCGGCTTCGTCGAGGACCTTGGCGGTCGCGCCGTCCAGATAGACCTGGCCCGCGTCACCGGTGACCTTGGGCATCTTGGCCAATGCGGCCTCGACCGCTTCGGTCACGCGGGCGGGGTCGCCGCCGGACCGGCGGATCAGGTTCGACGCCAGTCCCTGGTCGTCGTCCATCAGCGCTTTCAGGATGTGTTCGGGGGCGAGGCGCTGGTGATTTTCACGCATCGCGATGGTCTGTGCCGCCTGGATGAAACCGCGTGCACGTTCCGTGAACTTGGACAAGTCCATGGGTGATCTCCTCTTCTCAAGCACCCCTGGGTTGACGGCGCCCGCTAGGCGGCACGCCCTGGATGGGGCCTTGAACTGGATTTGGGACCGCCCGCGCCCGGGTTCAAGATTGGGTCGCAGAATTCCTGCGCCCGACATGATGGACACAGGACGGCCCAGCGACTAGCAAGGCGCGAAACCGATCCCGGGGGGCAAGACATGAGCGATGACAGACTGATCGTGGCGCTGGACGTGCCGCATGCGGTGGCGGGGCTGGCGCTGGCCGAAAGGCTGGGCGATGCGGTCGGCTTCTACAAGATCGGGCTGGGGATGCTGACCGGCGGCGGCCTCGCGCTGGCAATGGAGCTCAAGGGCGATCACGGCAAGCGCATCTTCCTCGACATGAAGCTCTTCGACATCGGCGCGACAATCGAGGCGGCGGTGCGTGGCCTCGCGCAGTTCGACCTCGACTTCCTGACAGTCCACGGCGACCCCCACGTTGTGCGCGCCGCCAAGGAAGGCGCGGCCGGCAGCAGCCTGAAGATCCTGGCGGTGACGGTGCTGACCTCGCTCGACCGGGCCGATCTTGA
>SBFT01000263.1 GCA_006227805.1 Paracoccaceae bacterium | reverse complement strand
GAGGCCCGCGCCCGCGCCGAGGCCCGCGCCGAAGCCGCGCGCGAGACCGTCGCCGCCGCCGCCGAGCGCATCGCCGAGGACCAGCACCTGACGCCCAACCAGTTGCTGACCCGGCTCGACGCCAACCCCGACCAGATGCCCCATGCCGACGACCTGGAGGCCGAGGTGAACCGCCTCAAGCGCCAGCGCGACGCTTTGGGCGCGGTCAACCTGCGCGCCGACGAGGACGCCCGCGAGGTCCAGCAGGAACACGACACCCTGCTGGCCGAGAAGACCGACCTGGAAGAGGCGATCCGCACCCTGCGCTCGGGCATCGCAAGCCTCAACCGCGAGGGGCGCGAAAGGCTGCTGACCGCCTTCGAGCAGGTGAACGCCAACTTCGCGATGCTGTTCAAGCATCTCTTCGGCGGCGGCGAGGCGAACCTGGTCATGGTCGAAAGCGACGACCCGCTGGAGGCGGGGCTCGAGATCATGTGCCAGCCGCCGGGCAAGAAGCTGTCGACGCTGTCGCTGCTGTCGGGCGGCGAGCAGACGCTGACGGCGCTGGCGCTGATCTTCGCGGTCTTCCTGGCCAATCCCGCGCCGATCTGCGTCCTGGACGAGGTCGACGCGCCGCTCGACGACGCCAACGTGACGCGCTTCTGCGACCTTCTTGACGAGATGTGCCGCCAGACCGAGACACGCTTCCTGATCATCACGCACCATGCCGTGACGATGGCGCGGATGGACCGGCTGTTCGGGGTGACGATGCAGGAACAGGGCGTGTCGCAACTGGTCTCGGTCGACCTGAAGAAGGCCGAGACGCTGGTCGCCTGACGGACCACTTGCCGCGCCATGCCGCGATCGTGACTTGCGCCCGCGCGGGACTGGCGTAGCATTCGCAGAATGAGATGTTTACACCTGAGTCTCGCCTTATCGGTCGCTGCCGCGCTTTCGGGCGGCGCCGCGCTGGCCGAAGAATGGAAGCTGCACAACGGGGACAGGGTGCTGACGCCATCGGAACTCTCGGCACTGGCCGATGGCGGATCGCTGACCTTCCACGACGACGGGGTGTCGCGCTTTTCGGCGGGCGGGGCCTATTCCTATACCTACGGCAATGGCGGCGGCACGGCCTTCGGGAATTTCGAAGTGATGGAGGACGGCCGCGTCTGCATCCGCTTCAGCAACGGCTTCGACCGCTGCGATCTCTATGTGCGCAACGGGCTGCGCCTGATCCTTCTGACCCAGAAGGGCGAACGCTTTCCCGTCAAGGTCGAGATGGGACTGCGGCCCTGAGGGCCGCGAAATCGGCGCGTGACGGCGGGCGCATCGTCTCCTAATGTCGTCCCGAAGACGAGGGAGACACGCGCCTTGACCATCCAGTTCGACACCGAGAAAGCGACGGCCGCCGCCTGGTTCCGCCGCCTGCGCGACGATATCGTGGCGGCCTTCGAGGCGCTCGAGGACAGCCACGCGACTGGCCCCCTCTCGGACAGCGCGCCGGGCCGGTTCGAGGTCACCGAGACCAAGCGCAAGGGCGACGCAGGCGAGGATGCCGGCGGCGGCCTGATGAGCGTGATGCGCGGCGGACGGGTGTTCGAGAAGGTGGGCGTCAACGTCTCGGTCGTGCATGGCACATTGGGCGAACGCGCCCAGGCGGCGATGATGGCGCGCAAGGGGCTGGCGGGCATGAAGGAGGATCCGCGCTTCTGGGCCAGCGGGATTTCCCTGGTCGCGCACATGCAGAACCCCCATTGCCCCGCCGTGCACATGAACACGCGGATGTTCTGGACGCCCCATGCCTGGTGGTTCGGTGGCGGGTCCGACCTGAACCCCTGCATCGAATATGCCGAGGATACCGCGCATTTCCACGCCACCCAGAAGGCGCACCTGGATCCGCACGGGGCCGCGCATTACCCACGCCTGAAGGAGTGGGCGGACGAATATTTCTTCGTGCCGCACCGGGGCCGCGCGCGCGGCGTGGGCGGCATCTTCATGGATGATTACTGCACCGGCGACTGGCAGGCAGATTTCGCGCTGACCCAGGATATCGGGCGCGCCTTCCTGCCGGCCTTCGTGCCGCTGATCGAGAAGCGGCGGGTGCAGTCCTGGTCGGACGCGGACAAGGAGACCCAGCTGGTGCATCGCGGGCTCTACGCCGAATACAACCTGGTCTATGACCGGGGCACCAAGTTCGGGCTGGAAACCGGCCATGACGCCAATGCGGTCCTGATGTCCCTGCCGCCCTTGGCCAAATGGATCTGACATCGGGCAGGGGCAAATGACAGCGCT
Organism: Paracoccaceae bacterium; assembly: GCA_006227805.1. Taxonomy (GTDB): domain Bacteria; phylum Pseudomonadota; class Alphaproteobacteria; order Rhodobacterales; family Rhodobacteraceae; genus JAGYKE01. The sequence continues at coordinate 5,462 of SBFT01000263.1, read as the reverse complement.
TCCCGAAAGCGGCTTTCTGGCGAATGCCTCGCAGGACCTGCGCGACCTGTTGCAGCGCGTGGCCGAGGAGATCGACCTGGCGGACGCAGAGGTGCTGTTCGAACAGGGCGACGAAGGCGACGCGCTCTATGCGGTGATGTCCGGCGCGATCGAGCTGAGCGTTCTGTCGCGCGAGGGGCGCAAGCTGACGCTGGACGTGGTGGGGCCCGGCGCGCTGTTCGGCGAGATCGCCCTCTTCGATCCTACGACGCGCACCGCAAGTGCCGTGGCGGTGGGCCAGACGCGGCTGATGCGGGTGCGCAACGCCGAACTGCTGGACGAGTTGCGCCGCGCGCCGGAGCTGGCGATCGACCTGGTGCGGCTGGCGGGCCAGCGGATGCGCTGGATGGCCAAGCAGCTGCACGAACAGGTCTTCCTGCCGATGCCCAGCCGGCTGGCGCGCAAGATCCTGCACCTGACGACCAGCGCCTGGGGCGCGGGCGATACGCTGGACATGTCGCAGTCGGAACTGGCCGATTTCGTCGGCGCCACCCGCGAGGCGGTGTCGAAGACGCTGTCGGGCTGGAAGGCCAAGGGCGTGATCGAGAACACCCGCGGCGGCCTGCGCATCACCGACCGCGACGCGCTGCAGACGCTGGCGGATTTCGACTACATCTGACGTCTTTCCGACCGGTCCCGGACATTTTTCGAAAAATTCGCTTGGTGTGAACCAGTTCACAGACCGAATCAGCTTCCGGGGCGCATCTTCGGATCATGGAAGGGCAATCAGCCCACCGAACCCGAGGATGAACAGATGCAAACGATCCCGCAGCCCAGCGCACCGCACCGCCCGGTTCCCCCGGTCAAGGCGATCTTCGGATGGATCGTCGAGACTGACCGCAAGTTCCGCGCCGCCCAGGCCCGCATCGACCGCTACGCCGACCGGTTCTGAAACCCGGCGGGGAGGACAGGTCAGCCCGACCGCCACCCCGCCTCGACAAGCGCCGCGGCATAACCCGGCGACACCCGCATCTCAGCACCCAGACCTTTTTGAAGCAGTAATTGGTGCATCCGCCTCAGCTTCCAACACGGCACATGCATTACCATGTGATGCTCGAGGTGATAGTTCACCCAGTAGGGTGCAAGGAAGGCCCGGGCGGGGAAACCTGCCCGGGTCGTTCTGACATTGCGCAGGGGATTGTCGGATTGTTCGGTGGCGCCGTGTTCGGCGATGTTGCGGATGCGCAGGACCAGCTGGAACCAGGTCAGGAACGGCAACAGCCAGAACGCGAGGCCCCACCACCAGTCGCCGATCAGCCCCATCAGGGCGATGATGCCCAGGAAGACGGGAAAGGATTTCCACAAGTCGCGCGCCTTGAAGGCCTGGGCGAAATCGGTCCGCGCCGCCGCGATCGCGTCGTCGTCGCCGGCCAGGCGGACCGACATCAGGATCTGTCCCCAAAGTTGCTTCACGCCGGTCTGTCCGGTGATGTCGCGCACGAACTTGCGGATCAGCGAGGCGCGCGTGGTCGGGAACTTCGCGGACAGGATCAGGTCGGGGTCGCGGTCGGTCTGGGTGAAGCGGTGATGCGTCAGGTGGTAATGGCGATAGGCGGCCAGGTCCGCCAGGATCGGCCGCGCGCAGAGCCATTCCCCCGCGAAGTCGTTCAGCGCGCGTGACCTGAAGAGCGCGTTGTGCGCGGCCTCGTGCATCAGGATCGCAAGGCCCAGCTGGCGCGACCCGATCACCGCGACCGCCAGCAGGAAGGTCGCCGGATTGGGCCAGAGGCCGAAGACCGCCACCGCCCCGGCGATCACGCCCCAGCAATGCAGGATCAGCCACAGCCCCATCAGGTCGGACCGCTCGGCCAGGGGGCGGATTTCCTCGGATGTCAGGTAGGCTTTGCCCGGTGTCATGGCATGGCTCCTCGCGGGCGAGAGTGTCTCAGACCCCGCGCCCGCCTGTCAAACCCGGCGTCGCGTCACGAGTGCCAGTCGAAGAACCCGGGGCCCGCGCGCTCCAGAAGGCGCGCCGCCATCTCGCGGCCCATTTCGGGGCCGTCGGCGATGCCGCCGGTCATGTCGTCGGAAAGGGCGTCGCTGCCATCGGGGCGCAGCACTTCGCCGCGCAGGCGCAGGGACCCGCCGTCCAGTTCGGCAAGACCCGCGATCGGTGTCTCGCAGGACCCGTCGAGCCGTGCGAGGAACGCGCGTTCGGCCGCCAGCCTCTGGCCGGTGGGGGTGTCGTGGATCGCCTCGAGCATGGCGGCCACGCGCGCGTCATCCGCGCGGCGTTCGATGCCGATGGCGCCCTGCGCCACGGCGGGCAGCATGTCGTCGGGCGAGATCGCGTGTTTCGGCACCGCATCCATGTTCAGGCGGTTCAGCCCCGCCATCGCCAGGAAGGTGCATTCGGCCACACCTTCCTCCAGCTTGCGCAGGCGGGTCTGCACGTTGCCGCGGAATTCCACCACCTTCAGGTCTGGGCGGCGGTTCAGAAGCTGGGCGCGCCGCCGCAGGCTGGACGTGCCCACGACCGCGCCTTCCGCCAGTTCGGCGATCCCGCTTTTCGTGCCCGAGATGAAGGCGTCGCGCACATCCTCGCGCGGGAGATAGGTGTCCAGAAGCAGGCCTTCGGGCTGGGCCACCGGCATGTCCTTCATGGAATGGACGGCGATGTCGATCTTGCCCGCCAGCAGGTCTTCCTCGATCTCGCGGGTGAAAAGGCCCTTGCCGCCGATCTCCTTCAGGGGACGGTCCTGGATCTGGTCGCCCGTCACCTTGATGACGACGATGGCGAAGGCATCCTCGGGCAGGTCGAAGGCGCGGGCCAGCCTGCGGCGCGTCTCATGCGCCTGCGCCAGGGCGAGGGGCGAGCCTCGGGTGCCGATGTTCAGCGGGTCAGCGGGGGTGGGAAGCGTGATCTTCATGGGCAATCATTAGACGCGTCAATTTGGCCTGACAACTGCCTGACCTTGACAAATTGACGCTGACGCCGGACCAACGGGGCAGACCCGAAGGAAGGCCGAGATGACCAAGACGATACTGCGCGCGCTTGCGGGGGAAACCCTGCCCACCCCCCCGATCTGGATGATGCGCCAGGCGGGGCGATACCTGCCGGAATACCGCGCCACGCGCGCGCAGGCGGGGGATTTCCTGTCGCTCTGCTACAACAGCGAACTGGCGGCCGAGGTCACCCTTCAGCCGATCCGCCGCTATGGTTTCGATGCCGCGATCCTCTTCGCCGACATCCTCCTGGTGCCGCAGGCGCTGGGCGCCGATCTGTGGTTCGCCGAAGGCGAGGGGCCGCGCCTGTCGACGATCGGGTCGGAGACCGATTTCGCCAAGCTGCGCCATGCGGGCGATATCCACGACACGCTGGCGCCGATCTACGAGACCGTGCGCATCCTGCGCCGCGAATTGCCGCAGGAGACCACGCTGATCGGTTTCGCCGGCGCGCCCTGGACGGTCGCCACCTACATGATCGCCGGGCGCGGCACCCCCGACCAGGGCCCGGCCCATGCCCTGATGGCCGGGAACGAGGCGCTGTTCGCCGCGCTGATCGGACGGCTGACCAACGCCACGATCGAATACCTCTCGGCGCAGATCGAGGCGGGTGCGGAATGCGTCAAGATCTTCGACAGCTGGGCGGGATCGCTGAAGGGCGCGGCCTTCGACACATACGCGACCGAACCCTGCCGGATCATCACGCAGGCGCTGAAGGCGCGTCACCCGGGCATCCCCGTGATCGGCTTCCCGCGCGAGGCGGGCGAGAAATACGAAGGCTTCGCAAAAGCCACCGGCGTCGATTGCGTGGCGCTCGATTCCGCCGTCGATCCCGCCTGGGCGGCGGCCCATGTCCAGGTGGACGGCTGCGTGCAGGGCAACCTGGCCTCGTCGCACATGGTCACCGGCGGCCAGGCCCTGGTGGACGAGACCCGCGCCATCGTGAAGGCCTTCAGTGGCGGCCCGCATATCTTCAACCTGGGCCACGGGATCACGCCGGACGCCGACCCCGCCAACGTGCAGTTGATGATCGACACCGTGCGCGAGGGCGTTCACGCGGGCTGAGACCGGGATTTTGCGTCTTGACGGGGCGGGGGCGGTGGCTTAGTCCGGCGCTCGCCCGTGGCGTGGTAGCTCAGTTGGTGAGAGCGCCGGATTCATAACCCGGAGGTCGGCGGTTCAAATCCGCCCCACGCTACCAGGCGCAGCTTTTCCCGCAGGTGATTGTCGGAATCGGGCGGTTGCATTCGCCCCGGCTTGGGCTACCTTTCCGTCCCATGCGGACAGCCTGCTCCGCCCGACCCAAAGACAGCCCCCGCGCGCGCGCCCCATGTCCATCTGGAAACAGCTTCTGATCCTGTGCCTTCTGGCCGCCCTGGGCTTTGGCGGCTACGAGGCCTATCAGCGCAACATGGTCACGGCCGAGGCCGCGCCCGGCCGTCCCGGCGGCAACCGGCCCGCGCTGGTCGAGGTGGCGGCGGCCGAATTGCGCGTCCTGCGCCAGAACGTCGAGGCCGTGGGTACCACCCGCGCGCGGCAATCGGTGGACATCGTGCCCGAAAGCGCGGGTCAGATCGTCGCCCTGAACATCGTGCCGGGCCAGGCGGTGGAACAGGGCACGGTGCTTGCCCAGCTGGATGACACCATCGCGCGCGCCGATCTGACCGAGGCCGAGGCGCGCCTGACCGAACGCGAACGCGTGGTCGAGCGCTTCAGCCGCCTTGTCCAGTCCAACGCGGTCTCGACCTCGTCGCTGGACGAGGCGGTGGCGCAGCTGGCCGAGGCGCGCTCGGACCTCGACCGCGCCCGCCGGCAGCTGGAGGACCGCAGCGTGCGCGCGCCCTTCGGCGGTGTGGTGGGCCTGGCGCTGGTGGACCGCGGCGCGCGGGTCGAGGCGGGCACCGTCCTGACCAGTCTCGACGATCTGTCCGAGGTCGAGGTCGAATTCTCCCTGCCCGAGACGCTGTTCGCCCGCATCTCGCGCGGCCAGACCGTGCGCGCCACGGGTGTCGCCTTTCCCGGCCAGGCCTTCGACGGCCGGGTCGAGGAGGTCGACAGCCGGATCGATCCCGTCAGCCGGTCGTTCCGCGCCCGCGCGGTGATCCCCAACCCCGACGGTGTCCTGCCTGCGGGCATGTTCATGTCGCTGGACATCACCCTCTCCGAGACGGAATTCGTCGTCGTCCCGGAAGAGGCGATCGTGTTCCAGGCGGCGGAAACCTACGTCTATGTCGTGGCCGACGGAACAGCGCGCCGCGTGCCGGTCAGGACCGGCCAGCGCCGTGACGGTGTCGTGGCGGTGGTCGAGGGCCTGGCGCAGGGCGATGTCGTGATCATCCGCGGCCTGCACCGCGTCCGCGACGGCGGCCCGGTCGAGATCCTTTCGGCGGCGATGCCGTCCCCGGCGCAGGGCCTGCCGAGGGCGCGGTCGTGACGCTGTCCGATCTGTCGGTGCGCCGCCCCGTTCTGGCCGCGGT
>SBFT01000300.1 GCA_006227805.1 Paracoccaceae bacterium | reverse complement strand
GCCGCGATCAGGAAGCCCGTGGCGATCCCGACGCTTTCGGGGACGTAGTAGTTCTTGTAGCGGGTGCCGTCGTCGAATTCGCCCCAGCGCTGGGCGAAGACCACGATCAGCCAGGGCGCGACGGTCAGGTGGGGTTTCGCCGCCGTGGTGCCCATGGGTTCCAGCGCCCTGATCCATTCGTCGCCGCCGCCGCCGGCGTAGAAGGCGCGTTCCTCGATTTCGGCCTCTTCGCGGATGCGGGCCTTGAGCGCAGGCTCCGAGATTGCCGCGAAGTGCCAGGGCTGGTGATTGGCGCCCGAGGGCGCGCTGCCCGCGGTGCGGATGCAATCGGCGATGATGGCGCGCGGGATCGGCGTGTCGGTGAAGTCGCGCGTGGTGTGGCGGGTGCGCATCCGGTCATGGAAGGCGCGGGCCTCGTCGGCCATCTGCTCGGGCGTGAGGTCCTGCCGGTCGGGCAACGGGATCGGGGCGTAGGACATCTTCTCGCGCGCGAACATCGGCGTCTCCTCCTGCTGTCGGGGCCATTTCGCGCGAAAGCGCCGCGCGGTGCAAGGCACGGTGCAAGGACCGGTTCCGCGCGCTCTCGACAGCGCGCCCGGCGCCGGTTAGCGAGGGCGGCGACCCTGACGGAGCCTTCCCCTTGCTCGCCTCGTTCCTTCCCGGCTTTGCCCTGGGCTTCAGCCTGATCCTGGCCATCGGCGCGCAGAACGCCTTCGTGCTGCGGCAGGGGCTGCGGCGCGAGCATGTCTTCTGGGTCTGCCTGACCTGCGCGGTGTCGGACGCCACCCTGATCGCGGCCGGCGTGGCGGGATCGGGCGGCCTGGCGGCGCGCTGGCCCTGGTTCACGCCGCTGATGCAATACGGCGGCGCGGCCTTCCTTCTGTGGTACGGGGCGCGCAGCTTCCGGTCGGCCTGGCGGGGCGGGGCGGCCCTGCTGGTGGGGGAGGGGCCGCGCGCGGGGCTGGGCAGGACGCTGGCGACCTGCCTCGCGCTGACCTGGCTGAACCCGCATGTCTACCTGGACACGGTCGTCCTGGTCGGGTCGATCTCGGCGCAGTATCCCGACCGGATGGCCTTCGCGGCCGGCGCGATGCTGGCCAGTTTCGCCTTCTTCTTCGGCCTGGGCTTCGGCGCGCGGCTGCTGGCGACCCTGTTCGCGCGGCCGCGCGCCTGGCAGGTGCTGGATGCGGGGATCGGGGTGGTGATGTGGGCGATCGCGATCAAACTGCTTGCCATGTGAAGGGTTGCGCGGGCCCCTGCTTCGGGTGTTGATAGGCTCATGTCCGAGAGCACGCCCCAACGGCCCCTGATGGGCATCTTCTGGATGCTGGTCACCGGCGTCTGCTTCGTCGCGGTCACGGCGCTGGTCAAGCATACCGGCGACCGGATCCCGGCGCAGCAGGCGGCGTTCATCCGCTATGCGCTGGGGCTGGTCTTCCTGGTCCCGATGATCCGGTCGCTGATGGCGGTGCGGCTGTCGGGGCGGCTCTGGGGGTTGTTCCTGCTGCGCGGCACCAGCCATGCCTTCGGGGTGATGCTGTGGTTCTTCGCGATGACGCGCATTCCGATCGCGGAAGTGACGGCGATGAACTACCTGGCGCCGGTCTACGTGACGATCGGCGCGGCGCTGTTCCTGGGCGAGAGGCTGGCCGCGCGGCGCATCCTGGCGGTGGGTGCCGCACTTCTGGGGGCGCTGATCATCCTGCGCCCGGGTTTCCGCGAGGTGGACGAGGGCCACATCGCGATGCTGATCGCGGGGGTCGTCTTCGGGGGCAGCTATCTTCTGGCCAAGGTCCTCTCGGGCGAGGCCAATGCCGGGCTGGTCGTGGCGATGCTGTCGGTGGTCGTCACCATCGTGCTGGCGCCCTTCGCCTGGGCGGTCTGGGTGACGCCGACCTGGGTCGAGCTGGGCCTTCTGTTCTGCGTCGCGATCTTCGCCACGGCGGGGCATTACACGATGACGCTCGCCTTCAGCATGGCGCCGGTGACGGTGACGCAGCCCGTCACCTTCCTGCAACTGGTCTGGGCCGCGCTGCTGGGGCTGGCCTTCTTCGGCGAGCCGATCGACGGGTTCGTCGTCCTGGGCGGCCTGGTGATCCTGGGCGCGGTCAGCTTCATCACCTGGCGCGAGGCGGTGCTGCGCCGCCGGATCGTGACGCCGCCCGCGCCGGCGACCAAGGTCTAGCCCTTCGCGGCCCCGCGCGGGTCGAGAAGCCGGGCGAGGATGCCGTCATTGGTGATCTGGCCGATCACGCGCCCATCCTCGACCACGGCCACGGGGGCGTCGTCGCCCATGGCGGCCTGCATCACCTCGCGTATGGTCGCGTCCGGCCCGATCTGACCGGCCGTCCGGCCCAGCGCCGGCTCCATCACGTCGCGCGCGCAAAGGACGCCGAGCGGGTTCATGTGCGCCACGAAATCGGCAACGTAGCCGGTGGCCGGATCGGTGAAGATCTGTTGCGGCGTGCCGCATTGCACGATGCGGCCGCCCTCCATGATCGCGATGCGGTTGCCGATCTTGAAGGCCTCGTCCAGGTCGTGGCTGACGAAGATGATGGTGCGTTTCAGCTTGGCCTGGAGGTCGAGGAGTTCGTCCTGAAGCCGCGTGCGGATCAGCGGATCGAGGGCCGAGAAGGGTTCGTCCATCAGCAGGATCGGCGCCTCGGTCACGAAGGCGCGGGCGAGGCCCACGCGCTGCTGCATCCCGCCCGAAAGCTCGCCCACCTTGCGGTCGGCCCAGTCCGAGAGGCCCACGAGCGCCAGTTGCGCCTCGACCTTCGCCATGCGGTCGGGCTTCGGCATCCCCGCGAGTTCGAGGCCCAGCCCGACATTGTCGCGCACGCTGCGCCATGGCAGAAGGCCGAATTGCTGGAACACCATGGCGACGCGGGTCGCCCGGATGCGGCGGAGCGTGGCGGCGTCGGCATGGGTGACATCGACCATGCCCGCCCCGTCCCAGACCCGCGCCGCGCCGCGCACCACGGGGTTCAGCCCGTTGACCGCGCGCAGAAGCGTCGACTTGCCCGAGCCGGACAGGCCCATCAGCACCAGGATCTCGCCTTCCGCCACGCTGAGCGAGCAGTCATGCACGCCCAGAACCTGCCCCGTGGCCGATTGCACCTCGGCCCGGCTCTGGCCCTGGTCCATCAGCGGCAGGGCGCGGTCCGGCCGGTCTCCGAAGACGATCGAGACATTGTCGAATTCGACGGCGGTGCGGGTCATGACCTGCGCACCTCGAGCATCAGCCGCAGCACCATGGCCAGCGCCACGATGACGAAGCCGGATTCGAAGCCCAGCGCCGGCTGCATTCGGTTCAACCCGTTCAGGACCGGCTGGCCCAGCCCCCCCGCACCGACCAGCGTGGCGATCACCACCATCGACAGCGACAGCATGATCGTCTGGTTCAGCCCCACCATGATCTGCGGAAAGGCCGAGGGCAGTTCGACCTTGACCAGCCGCTGCATCGACGTCGCGCCGAAGGCGGTGGCGGCCTCCTTCAGCGCCGTGGGCGTCGCGGTGATGCCCAGATAGGTCAGGCGGATCGGCGCGGGGATCGCGAAGATCACCGTGGCGATCAGCCCGGGCACCTGTCCCAGGCCGAAGAAGATGACCGCGGGAATGAGATACACGAAGGTCGGCAGCGTCTGCATCAGGTCGAGAACGGGTTCCAGGACGGAATAGAGCCAGCGCCGCCGCGCCGCGAGGATGCCCACCGGCACGCCGACCGCCATGCAGACGAGGCAGGACACGAGGATCAGCGCCAGCGTCTCCATCGTGCGGTCCCAATAGCCCTGATTGAGGATGAACAGCATCCCCGCCGCGACGACCAGGCATTTCTTCCAGCTGCGTTGCAGGACCCATGTCAGCGCCACGAAGGCCAGTGTCAGGCCGATCGGCCCCAGCGCCTCGAGACCCGCGGTGACACCGGAGATCAGCCCGCCCAGAAGGTCCGAGAGTGAATCGAAGAAGCCGCGCCCGTTGGTCTTGAGCCATTTCACCGCGGCATCCGCCGTCTGGCCCACGGGCAGTTTCGCTTCGGTCAGCCAGTCGAGCATGGCCGCATCCCCGTGTCTTCGCCCGCCGGTCGCGGACTGTCTTTGCCTGCGAAGGATCGGGGCGGCATCACGCCGCCCCGACTTCCGTCATTGCAGCGCCGCCGCCACCGCGGCCGCGGCGTCGCCGCCATCGGCCGTGGTCACGCCATCGAGCCAGGCGGCCCAGGTGTCGGGATTGGCCGCGAGCCAGGTGCGCGCAGCCTTTTCGGGGTCGGTGCCGTCGTTGAGGATCGCGCCCATGATCTCGTTCTCCATCGCCAGAGAGAATTCGAGGTTCGTCAGAAGCTTGCCGACATTGGGACATTCGGCGACATATCCCGCACGGGTGTTGGTCGCCACGATGGCGCCGCCCAGGTCCGGTCCGAACCAGTCATCCCCGCCGGTCAGGTAGGACATGTCGAAGTTGGCGTTCATCGGATGCGGTTCCCAGCCCAGGAAGACCAGCGGTTCGCCGCGTTCATCGGCGCGCTCGACCTGTGCCAGCATGCCCTGTTCCGAACTTTCCACCACTTCGAAGCCGGTCAGGCCGAAGGCGTCGGCGGCGATCATGTCCATGATCAGGCGGTTGCCGTCATTGCCGGGCTCGATCCCGTAGATCTTGCCGCCCAGCGCATCGCGGTGCGTGGCGATGTCGGCGAAGTCCCTGATGCCCAGATCGGCGGCGGCCCGGTTCACGGCCAGCGTGTATTTCGCGCCCACGAGGTTGGTGCGCACGGTGTCGACGGTTCCGGCCTCGCGGTAGGGGGCGATGTCGGCCTCCATCGTCGGCATCCAGTTGCCGAGGAAGACATCGATATCGCCATTGGCCAGCGACGCATAGGTGACCGGAACCGACAGGACCTTGGTCTCGGTCTCGTAGCCCAGCGCTTCCAGCACGACGGTGGTGGCGGCGGTGGTGGCGGTGATGTCGGTCCAGCCCACGTCCGAGAAGGTGACGGTGCCGCAATCGGCCCAGGCGGGCGCCGCGACGGCGACGATGGCCAGCGCGGAAAGGGTGGTCTTGATGTTCATGTCTTCATCTCCCTTGGTGTCTTCTTTTGGTTGCGGTCAGCTTCCCGTTTATTGATTGACGAGTCAATAAACCCGTTCTAGCCTCGGTATCGGCCTTCGCGGAGAGGGATGATGCCCAGGATCGGAATGGAGCCTATCAGGCGCGATGCGCTGGTCAAAGCGGCAATCGCCGAGATCGGCGAGGCCGGTTCGCTGGACGTGACCGTCAGCCAGATCGCGCGCCGCGCGGGCATGTCGAGCGCGCTGGCGCACCATTATTTCGGCTCGAAGGAACAGATGCTGGTGGCCGCGATGCGCCATATCCTGACCTTGTTCGGGGCCGAGGTGCGCGGCGCGCTGGCGATGGCGCGCACGCCCGGGCAGCGGGTCGAGGCGATCGTGCGCGCGTCCTTCTCGTCGCAGAACTTCCGGGCCGAGACCGCGGCGGCCTGGCTGAACTTCTATGTCGAGGCGCAGACCTCCGAGCCGACGCGGCGGCTTCTGCGCGTCTATCACCGGCGGCTGCGCGCGAACCTGGTCTTCGCCTTCCGCAAGCTGGTCGCCGATCCCGAACGGGCCGCCGAAACCGTCAGCGCGCTGATCGACGGGGTCTACCTGCGCCAGGTCCTTCGCCCCGAGGCGATGACGAATGCCGAGGCCATCGACCTGGTGCTGGCCGCCGTCGACCGCCTGGTGGAGCCCGCGTCATGAGCCGTCCGAACATCCTGATCGTGATGGTGGACCAGCTGAACGGGACGCTCTTTCCCGACGGCCCCGCGCCCTGGCTGCACGTGCCGAACCTCAAGGCACTCGCCGCGCGCTCGGTGCGCTTCGCCAATGCCTATACCGCCTCGCCCCTGTGCGCCCCGGGCCGCGCCAGCTTCATGACCGGGCAGTTGCCGTCCGCCACCGGCGTCTACGACAACGCGGCCGAGTTCCGCAGCGACCTGCCCACCTATGCCCATCACCTGCGCCGTTCGGGCTATCACACCTGCCTCTCGGGCAAGATGCATTTCGTGGGCCCCGACCAGCTGCACGGCTTCGAGGAGCGCCTGACGACCGACATCTACCCGGCCGATTTCGGCTGGACGCCCGACTACCGCAAGCCGGGCGAGCGGATCGACTGGTGGTATCACAACATGGGGTCGGTCACCGGGGCGGGCGTGGCCGAGATCACGAACCAGCTGGAATATGACGACGAGGTCGCCCACCACGCGGTCGCGAAACTCTACGACCTGGCGCGCGGGGGCGACGCCCGGCCCTGGTGCCTGACGGTCAGCTTCACCCATCCCCATGATCCTTACGTCGCGCGGCGGAAATACTGGGACCTCTACGAGGATTGCGCCCATCTGCAACCGCGCGTCCCCGCGATGGATTACGCCGATCACGACCCCCATGCGCGGCGCATCTTCGACGCCAACGACTGGCGCAGCTACACGATCACGGACGAGATGATCGCGCGGGCGCGGCGCGCCTATTTCGCCAACATCAGCTATCTCGACGACAAGATCGGCGCCTTGCTGCAGGTGCTGGAAGACACCCGCCAGAAGGCCATCGTCGTTTTCGTCTCGGATCACGGCGACATGCTGGGCGAACGGGGCCTGTGGTACAAGATGACCTTCTACGAAGGCTCGGCGCGGGTGCCGCTGATGATCGCCGCGCCCGGCCTCGCGCCGCGCCGCGTCGCCGATCCGGTCTCGACCATCGATCTCTGCCCCACCCTCTGCGATCTGGCGGGCGTCTCGATGGCCGAGGTGATGCCCTGGACCACGGGGCAGAGCCTCGTGCCGCAGGCGAAGGGCGCGCCCCGCACCGAACCCGTCGCGATGGAATACGCCGCCGAAGCCTCGGTCTCGCCCCTGATCGCGCTGCGCAGGGGGCGCTGGAAATACACCAATTGCGCGCTCGACCCCGAACAGCTCTTCGATCTCGACACCGACCCGGACGAGTTGACCAATCTCGCCCACGACCCCGCCCATGCCGCGACGCTGGAGGCCTTCCGGGTCGAGGCCGCGTCGCGCTGGGATCTCGAGGCCTTCGACGCCGATGTCCGCGCCAGCCAGGCCCGCCGCTGGGTCGTCTACGAGGCGCTGCGCCAGGGCGGCTATTACCCCTGGGACTACCAGCCGCTGCGCGACGCCTCGGAACGCTACATGCGCAACCACATGGACCTGAACGTCCTGGAGGGAGCCAAGCGCTTCCCGAGGGGGGAATGAACATGCTTCTTTCTGGTCGCAAATACGCAAATCCCGCAGCCGCCCCAGGCGCAAAGGGTCGGGGCCGGGCGCAGTGATGGAAGCCGATTACGTCATCGTCGGCGCGGGCAGCGCGGGGTGCGCCATGGCCTGGCGGCTGGCCGAGGCCGGGAAATCGGTCCTGGTCGTCGAACACGGGGGCACCGATTGGGGCCCGTTCATCCAGATGCCCGCGGCGCTCTCCTACCCGATGAACATGGCGCGCTATGACTGGGGCTACCAATCCGAACCCGAACCGCACCTGGGCAACCGCCGCCTCGCCTGTCCGCGCGGCAAGGTGATCGGCGGGTCCTCCAGCATCAACGGCATGGTCTATGTGCGCGGCCACGCCCATGATTACGATCACTGGGCCGAGGCGGGCGCGGACGGCTGGGCCTATGCGGACGTGCTGCCCTATTTCAAGCGGATGGAGCACTGGCACGACGGCGGCCATGGCGG
>SBFT01000398.1 GCA_006227805.1 Paracoccaceae bacterium | reverse complement strand
TAGCCATGGCCGCCATAGACCTGCTGGGCCTTGATCGTCATGTCGTAGCCCTGGTCCGTCAGGAAGCCCTTGATGACCGGGGTCAGCAGCGAGATCAGCCCGTCGGCGGCGGCGTCCTGGCCGCGGTGCGCGCGGTCGATCATCGTCGCGCCCCACAGGATGAAGGCGCGCGCGCCTTCCGCGAAGGACTTCTGGTCCATCAGGCTGCGGCGGATGTCGGGATGCACGATCAGCGGATCGGCCGGGCCGTCGGGGTTCTTCGCGCCGGTCACGTCGCGGCCCTGCAGGCGGTCCTTGGCATAGGCCAGCGCGTTCTGATAGGCGACTTCCGCCTGTGCCAGCCCTTGCATCCCCACGCCGAGCCGCGCCTCGTTCATCATGGTGAACATGGCGCGCATGCCCTTGTGCTCCTCGCCCAGCAGGTAACCGGTCGCGCCGTCGTAGTTCATGACGCAGGTCGAGTTGCCGTGGATGCCCATCTTCTCCTCGATCTTGCCGCAGGAGACCGCGTTGCGCTGCCCGAGGCTGCCGTCCTCGTTCACCAGGACCTTCGGCACGATGAACAGCGACACGCCCTTGATGCCTTCGGGGCCTCCCGTGATCTTGGCCAGCACCAGGTGGATGATGTTCTCGGCCATGTCATGTTCGCCGGCCGAGATGAAGATCTTCTGGCCGGTGATCCTGTAGGTCCCGTCGGCCTGCGGTTCGGCCCTGGTGCGCATCAGGCCGAGGTCGGTGCCGCAATGGGGCTCGGTCAGGTTCATGGTGCCGGTCCAGTCGCAGGCGACCATCTTCGGCAGGTAGGTGTTCTTCTGCGCGTCCGTGCCATGCGCCAGGATGGCGCTGGCCGCGCCATGTGTCAGGCCCTGATACATGGTGAAGGCCTGGTTCGCGGACGAGAACATCTCGCCCACGGCGGTGCCGATCACGTAGGGCATGTTCTGCCCGCCATATTCCTCGGGCATGTCGAGACCCGGCCAGCCCCCTTCCTTGACCTTCTCGAAGGCCTCCTTGAAGCCGGTGGGTGTGTAGACCACGCCGTTCTCCAGCCGGCAGCCCTCGGTATCGCCCACCACGTTCAGCGGTGTCAGGACTTCGCTGCTGATCTTGCCGGCCTCTTCCAGGATCGCGGCGGTGAAGTCCCGTTCCAGGTCCTCGTAGCCGGGGATGCCGGCCTCGGTGATCTTCAGCACGTCGTGCAGGATGAACTGCATGTCCTTGGTGGGGGCGGTATAGCTGGGCATGTCTCTCTCCCTGGGTCGTTGGGGCGAATGGGTCGGATGGCGCCGGTTTATTCGGCGGCCTTCTTAGGGGCCTTGAGGGACGAGATCATCTTCTCGCCCCACTTCAGTTGTTCCTTCAGCTCGTCGATCGCCTGGGTCAGCTCGTCGCGCTGGCGTTCCATGTCGGCCAGGCGGTCGCGGGCGATCTCGTAGGTGCGCGTCAGCTGGGTCACCTGCTGGTCGCCCATGTGATAGAGGTCCAGCAGCTGGCGGATTTCCTCGAGGTTGAAGCCGAAGCGCTTGCCGCGCAGGATCAGCTTGAGCCGCGCGCGGTCGCGCTTGGTGAAGAGCCGCTTCTGCCCCTCGCGGATGGGGAAGAGAAGCTCCTTGGCTTCATAGAAACGAAGGGTCCGCGGCGTCACCTCGTAGGCGTCGCACATCTCGCGGATGGTCATGGTGTCGTCGGTCATCTCTCGTCTCCGTCGTCGTGTCGACGATCAGGTGCGCAGCGTCGCCTGCATTTACAACACTGGCTTGACGTTGACGTAAGTCGAACGTCACGTCACTTGCAGCTTGACGTAACTTCCGGTCGCGTAACCCGGGGTCAAATGAAACTTTCTGTGGGCCGCGCGCTGTCCCCGGTCCCGGGCCTGCGGGCGGGCGACCCCGCGGCGCGGGCGGCGGACGGGCCGTGACCGGGTGATTCCCTGCGCCGATGGCGGTTGCCGGGCGGGCCTGCCGGGGCTAGCAAGGGGCAGAGGCGAGGAGATGCGCGATGAGCCTTCCCGACAAGATGAGCGGCGTTGTCCTGACCGGCCATGGCGGCCCCGAGGCACTGGTCTGGCGCGATGACCTGCCCGTGCCGAGGCCCGGGCCGGGCGACGTGACGGTCCGCGTCGCGGCGGCGGCGGTCAACAACACCGACATCAACACGCGGATCGGCTGGTATTCCAAGGGCGAGGCCGATGCCGGGGACGCGGCCTGGACCG
The DNA here is from genome assembly GCA_006227805.1 of Paracoccaceae bacterium. Lineage (GTDB taxonomy): Bacteria > Pseudomonadota > Alphaproteobacteria > Rhodobacterales > Rhodobacteraceae > JAGYKE01. The sequence continues at coordinate 464 of SBFT01000398.1, read as the reverse complement.
GCACGGCGCTGGGCTTTCCGCTGATCCAGGGCATCGATGTCTGCGGCCATGTCGCCGCCGTCGGGCCGGGCGTCGATCCCGCCCGCATCGGCCAGCGCGTCCTGATCGAGCCTTGCCTGACCGAGGCCGGGGGCCGGGCGCTGCCCGAGCCCTGGTTCCTGGGATCGGAATGCGACGGGGGCTTCGCGCAATATACCCGCGTCGCGTCCCGCCACGCCCATGCCGTCGACAGCGCATTGTCGGACGAGGAGCTGGCGTCCTTTCCCTGTTCCTATTCGACGGCCGAGAACATGCTGACCCGCGCCGGCGTCGGCCCCGCCGACCGCGTTCTGGTCACCGGCGCCTCGGGCGGTGTCGGATCGGCGGCGGTTCAGCTGGCGCGGGCGCGCGGCGCGACGGTCGTCGCGGTGACGGGCCCGGCCAAGGCTGCGGCCCTGCGCGACCTGGGGGCGTCGCGGACGGTC
>SBFT01000171.1 GCA_006227805.1 Paracoccaceae bacterium | reverse complement strand
TCGGCCTCGCCGGTGCCCATCATCGCCTTGCCCATCTCGTCCATGACGGCGCGGACATCGGCGAAGTCGAGGTTGATGAGGCCCGGACGCACCATCAGGTCGGTGACGCCCTTCACGCCCTGGTAGAGCACGTCGTCGGCCATCGAGAAGGCCTCGGTGAAGGTGGTCTTCTCGTTTGCCAGACGGAACAGGTTCTGGTTCGGAATGATGATCAGCGTGTCGACGACCTTCTGGAGCGCCTCGACACCCTCCTCGGCCTGGCGCATCCGCTTGGCGCCTTCGAACTGGAAGGGCTTGGTCACGACGCCCACGGTCAGCACACCCAGCTCGCGCGCAGCCTGCGCGATGATGGGGGCAGCGCCCGTGCCGGTGCCGCCGCCCATGCCGGCGGTGATGAAGCACATGTGCGCGCCCGCCAGGTGATCGACGATCTGCTCGATCGATTCCTCGGCCGCAGCCGCCCCGACCGAGGCGCGCGCGCCCGCACCCAGACCCTCGGTCACCTTCAGACCCATCTGGATCTTCGAGGACGCCCGGCTCTGCGCCAGGGCCTGGGCATCGGTGTTGGCAACCACGAAGTCGACGCCGTCCAGCGCCTTTTCGATCATGTTGTTGACCGCGTTGCCGCCTGCGCCACCGACACCGAAAACGGTGATGCGCGGCTTGAGGTCGTCCTGTCCCGGGAACGAGAGAGTCAAAGTCATGTGATCTGTCCGCCTGTGCTGCTGACCCGCACCTGTCCTGCGGGTTTTCTTGCCTGTTCCCGATAATCCTATCGTCGGCACGGCGGCACGTCACCCAAAAAACGCCAGAAATCCCCAAAATCTGGGAGAACAGAGGGCGATTTCCCCGGCATCTACGTCTATTGGCGAGATATTGCCGAAAGCGAACACACTCCCCGCAGCATATAGACATGAGAATCGGCAGAATTGTGACGCCCGCGGACAAGGTCCGCGGTGTCGTGGAACTGCGATCTGGGGCGGCTGCTCGGCCTGCCGGTTGTGTTATCGTTAACGCGAGCCTAACAGATTCGCCCGCTCAGTGTCATCCGCAAATGGCTTCGCGCCGGGATCGCCCGGCGCGGGCCGCGCGCCCTACCAGTTGTCCCGGAACCACTTGACCGCGCGTCGCAGGCTGCGCCCGCCATGGCGGTCGACGGGCATCTCGAAATCCCACCATTCGTCCTGCGGGCAGGCGGCAAACAGGCTGAGACCCACGGCGCTGGCGAAACCCGGGCCGGTGGCCGCCTGCGGCAGGCCATGCACGCGCAGGGGCCGGCCCAGGCGCACCTGCTGGCCCAGGATGCGGCTGGCCAGAAGGTCGAGGCCCGGGATCTGGCTGGCACCGCCCGTCAGCACGATCTGCTGGCTGGGCAGGTGGTCGAAACCCGCCGCATCCAGCCGCACGCGAACCTCTTCCAGGATCTCCTCGACGCGCGGGCGCATGATGCCGATCAGTTCGGCGCGCGACGCGGTGCGCCGGTCATGCTCCCAATCGCCGGTCTCGCCGCCGATCTCGATCATCTCGCGGTCGTCCATGCCGGTGGCGTGCACGCCGCCATGCATGGTCTTGATCCATTCGGCCTTGGCCATCGGCACGCCCAGACCCATCGAGATGTCCTGCGTGACGTGATCGCCGCCCATGCGCACGCTGTCGGCGAAGATCATGTGCTTCTTCATGAAGATCGAGATGCCCGTGGCCCCGCCGCCCATGTCGATGCAGGCGGCACCCAGTTCCTGTTCGTCCTCGACCAGCGCAGCGATCCCCGAGACGTAGGGCGACGACGCGATCCCCGCCAGTTCCAGATCGCAGCGGCGGATGCAATGCACCAGGTTCTGCACCGCGGTCGCGTCCACCGTCAGCATGTGCATGTCGACAGCCAGCCGGTTGCCGATCTGGCCGCGCGGATCGCTGAGGCCCGAACGGTGATCCAGAGCGAAGTTCACGGGCTGGGCATGCAGCACCTCGCGCCCTTCGCCGTAGTCCGGGACCTCGCAGGCCGCCAGCACGCGCGCGACATCCTGTTCGGTGACGGTATGGCCCTCGACCTCGATCTCGCCATCCAGCCCGTAGGACCGCGGATCGGCCCCCGAGAAGGACGCGATCACGTGATCGACGCGGATGTTGGCCATCTTCTGCGCCGCCTGCAGCGCGGTGCGGATCGCGCGTTCGGTCTCCTGCATGGCGGTCACTTCGCCGAACTGCACGCCGCGCGACCGGGTCGTCGCCGCGCCGATCACCCGGAACCCCGATTGCCCGGCCAGCGAGCCGATCTCGCCATCATCGGTCAGCCGCGCCGTCCCGTCGAAGCGCAGAACCAGGCAGGCGATCTTGGAACTGCCCACGTCCAGGATCGCCACGACGCCGCGCTGCATGGCCTGTTTGCGCATCTGCCGCATGGCACGCTGAGAGGTATAAAGATCCGTCATCTGTCTCTTGCCCGTCCGACCTGTTTGCCCGTTACCTGTCTGCCCGTTACCTGTCCGCCGTCACTCGCCCGCTGAAACTGACGCGCCCGTCACTGGCCCTGTCTCGGTGCGGCGCCGTTCAACTGGCGGATGCGCCACCAGTCCTGCACCGCGTATTCCGTCATCTGCAGCGTCGGGCGCTCGGCCAGGCGCATGTCGATGACCGCCACGTCGCGTTCCAGCATCTCGTGCGCCTCGCTCAGCGCGATCAC
>SBFT01000168.1 GCA_006227805.1 Paracoccaceae bacterium | reverse complement strand
CGCCCGAAAAGCCCGAGAGATCAAAGGGCTCCGGGCTGATCCGGCCTTCCGACCGCAACTCCGCCATCAGCCGCAGCAGCGCCAGGTCCGCGCGCTGCCTGCACGCGGCGCGCTGATAGCGGGGCCAGTGCGCCATGTCGAAATGCGGCACCACCAGGGTCCGCCCGGTGGCCACGGCGCGGGGCACAAGATGCGAGACCATCTCCTCGACACCGCGGGTGATGCCGTGCACCGCGACGACGGCAGGCCGCGCAACACCGCAGGCCGAGCCCAGGACCCAGGCGTCCGGGATGAGACCCGGCACGCCCGGCCGGAAGACGGGAACGGCGCGGTCCATCGCTCAGGCCGCCGCCAGCGAGGCCAGGCGCGCCCGTTCCGTCGAGGCGGCCGCCTTCTCGCGCATCGATGCGGGCAGCAGGTCGAAGATGATGTGGATGCGGTCCTCGTCGCCGTCGTTGTGCGCCTCGTGCATCTGGTCGTTGTCGAACCACCAGAGTTCGCCCTCGCGCATCCGCACGTCCTCGTCCCCCGCCTTCAGCCAGGACCCGGCCGAGGACTTCAGCACCAGGTGATAGCGACCGCGGAAGCGGTAATACTCGCCCTGGTCGACATGGGGATAGACCCGGCGTCCGGCGGGCAGGCAGACAATCTTCGCGCGGCCGAGATCGGCATCGAGACGCGTCGCCACGTCCGTGATGAAACCGCAGGCCAGCGGGAAGGACGCGGCGCTGCCGGTCCAGCGGCTTTCATGGACATCGCGGCGCTTGCGCCCGTAGAGCATGGACTTGCGCAGGCCGCGCAACGGGATCGCCAGCGCCTCGCGCTGGACGGCGATCTTGTCCTGGCGGCCGGTCGCCTGTGCCCAGGCGTCGCTGACCGAGGCGATCTCGGTCAGAAGGGGTTCGGTCGGGACGTTCTCGAGGATGCGCTTGAAGTATTTCACGGTGATGCCTTCCCTTGGTTCTGTATCCGATGCGTCCAGACCTAAGGCGGTTCCCTGAGATGGTCCTGTCGCGTTGATGAACGGCGGATGAACGGCGCGTTAAGCCCGGTTCATGATCGGGCGGCGCTCTGGACTTGGCAGGGTCGGGCGGGGCATGGTCCGCCGGGGCGGCGTCTGGGGGCGCGCGCCCGTCTTGTCGTATGCGCGGTGGCCACCACCGCGGGGGATATTGGGGATGACACCTGTCAGAGCCGTCATGATCGCGCTTGCCGTGGTGGCGTTCTGGCCATCGGCGGCCCATGCGGCGCTGCGCCTGTCCGGCGATCCCGCGCTGGCTGCGCCGTCCCTGCCGCTGGTGCGGGTCCAGCAGGATATCCCCGATGTCGTCCGCCTGCTGGCCCAGCGCGCCTTGCGCGCCCAGCGCCGCGGCGACGAGGAGACCGCGCGCGAACTCTTCGAGACGATCCGCGAGATGGGCTATATCGTCCGCCAGCCCGACGCCCGCGAAGACGACGACCATCGCGGGCGCACCCGGCCCGGCCGGACACGCGGCGGGTCCGACGACGACGGCGACGATGACGGAGATGACGGCGACGACGGTGACGATGGTGACGGCGACGACGGTGATTCCGATGGTGACGGTGATGGTGACGGCGATGGTGATGGTGACGGTGACGGTGATGGCGACGGCGGCGGCGATGATTGACGGCGCCGGACGGGACGCCGTCTGAGCGATGCAGTTCCGCACCAGGATCCTGGCCTTCGCGGTCCTGCTGGCCTTTGGCGCGGCGCTCTGCGCGACGCTGACGATCCTGCTGGCGCGGGGGATCGAGCGCGGGCTGGCCTCGGTCGCGCTGGCCGAGGATCAGCTGGCGCTCTATCTGGTCATGGAAACCAATGTCAGCGACATGCTGCGCCTGCAGATCACGGCCGCCGCCGCCCCCACGGCCGAGACCCTGGCGCACCTGGCCGAAACCAAGCAAGCCGTCCGGCAGGATGTCGAGACGATCCGCGCGATCAAGCGCGAGGAAGTTGCCCGCGGCGGCGGCGACGGAGCCGCAGAGATTGCCCGGCTCGACCGGATCGACGCGGTGCTGGACGACATCGACCTTGCCTTCGAGCGGGTTGCGCAGGCGGCCTCCGGGCCAGGGTCGATGGAGGCTCTGGCCCGGCCTCTGATGAACGCGGTGACGCTGCTCGATGAGCGCCTGGCCCCCCTGGTCGACCTCGCCGTGGCGCGGGAGGTGGCCAGGGTCGTCGCGGCGCGCAACCGGATCGCCGAGCTCAGCCTGCGCAGCGCCCGGATCGGCAGCGCCGCGGGCGTGCTGACGCTGTTCGCCGCGCTGTTCGGCGCGCTCGCCATCCTGTCCTCGTTCATGCGTCCGTTCCGGGCGCTGACCGAGGGGGCCTCTCGGCTTGCCCAGGGCGACCTGTCTTTCCGCATTCCCGAGGGCGGGCGCGACGAAATGGGCCGGCTCAGCCGCGATTTCAACCTGATGGCGGCGCAGATCGAACGGTCGGACCGCGCGTTGCGCGCCGAGGAGGAGGAGTTGCAGCGGCGCGTCGCGGCGCGCACCGCGGAACTCGAGGCGGCCAATGCCCAGCTGGCCGCGCAGGACGAGACGCGCCGCCGCTTTCTGGCCGATGTCAGCCACGAGTTGCGCACGCCCCTGACCGTGATGCGCGGCGAGGCCGAGGTGGCGCTGCGCGACCGCACCGCCGTGCTGGGCGAGGGCGCCCGCGAGG
>SBFT01000211.1 GCA_006227805.1 Paracoccaceae bacterium | reverse complement strand
CGTCGGCATCACGTTCATCTTCGTCACGCACGACCAGGAAGAAGCGATGGCGATGTCGGACCGGGTGGCGGTGATGCGCGACGGCGCCATCGTTCAGGTCGGCTCGCCCAGCGAGATCTATCTCTCTCCCAGGACCGAGTTCGTGTCCACCTTCGTCGGACATGCGATCTCCCTGCCGGGAGAGATCGTCGCCGGGCCGGACGGGGTGGCACGCCTGCGCTGCGGCGACCAGAGCTTCGAGATCCCGGCGGGAGACGCGTCCGCGGCGCCCGGTGCGCGTGTCCGGCTGATCCTGCGGCCGGAACGGTTGCGGCTGGCCGCGGCGGCGTTCCCGGACCTGCCCAACATGATCCGCGGGCGGGTCGAGACGCGGTCCTTCCTCGGCGCCGAGGCGCGGACCTTCGTGACCACCGCGTTCGGGCAGATCGTGGTCAGCGAACCCTCGTCGGTCGCGGGGGGGAACGGATTTGCGGAAGGAACCGAGGTGTGGATCGGCTGGTCGCCCGCCGACGCGACGCTGGTCGCGGCCTGAGCGACAGCGACAGGGCCGCGCGCGGCAAGGATTTCGACCGGCCCTGCCCCGTGTCCCCGGCCCTCAGGCCCGGAGGCGGATGTTTCCGGGATCATAGAGGCACCCCGGCACCACGGTGGCCGGGGTGGGCCGGCCGATCACCTCGACCATGAGCTCGGTGCCTTCCGCGGCGAAGGCCGGTTCCACGAAACCCATGGCGATGTTCCTGCCCACCCTGTGGCCCCACCCGACCGAGGTGACCGAGCCCACAACCCGGCCCGCCGAAAGGATGGCATCGCCTCCCTGGGCCGTGGCGTGGGTGGCCTCCACCACCATCGAGACGAAGGCGCGGCGGGGGCCTTCGGCGATGCTCTTCTCCAGCGCGGATTTGCCGATGAAGGCGGGCTTGTCCATCTTGACGAACCGCGCAAGGCCGGATTCGAAGGGGCTGAACTCGGTCACGAGGTCCGCCTTCCAGTGGCGATAGCCCTTTTCCAGCCGCATCGAGTCGACGGCGTGCGAGCCGAAGAGCCGCAGTCCATGCGGCTGCCCCGCCTTCCGCAGCGCCAGCCAGGCCGCGTAAAGCTGGGCATTCGGGACATGGATTTCATAGGCAAGTTCACCCGAGAAGCTGACCGACATCACCACCGCGGGCGCGATGCCGACAAAGGCGCGGCGCACGGACAGCCATGGGAAGGCCGCGGCGGACCAGTCGCCGCGGGATGCCGCCGCCAGCACGTCGCGCGACTTCGGCCCCGCCAGAACCAGGATCGTCCAGTCGTTCGTCAGCGACCGGATCGCGACCGAGCCATCCCCCGGCAGATGCGCCGTCAGCCAGTCCATGTCGTGATATTCGGATGCCGCGGCCGAGCCATACCAGATCGTGCCCGCGTCGAGATTGGCCAGCGTCGCCTCGGCCTTCACATTGCCGTGGTGGTTCAGCAGGTAGGCCAGCCCCACCTTGCCGACCTTCCGCGGCACCCGCCCGCAGACCATGGTATCCAGCCAGTCGCGCGCGCCCGGTCCGGTGATCCCGAACCGGTTGAAGCCGCTGACCTCGGTCAGGCCGACGCCGGTCTGCACGGCCCGCACCTCCGAGGCGACCACGTCGAAGGTCTCGTTGAAGCGGAAGCCATGGGTTTCATGGAAATCGGGGCTGGGCCTGATGTAGGCCACCCTTTCCCAACCGTTGACGACGCCGAACTCGGCACCCTCCGCCGCCAGGACCGGCGTCAGGGGCGTGGTCTTGATCGGGCGCCCGGCGGGGCGGTGTTCATGCGGCAGGTGGAAGCGGAATTCGTTCCGGTAATCCTCGATCGCCTTCAGCGCGGTCAGTTCCACGTTGGCATGGCCCGTGAACCGGCGGGGGTCGATGACCCAGGTGTCATACTCGGCCTCGCCATGCACGATCTGCTGGGCCAGAAGCCAGCCATGGCCGCCGCCCTCGCCGATCCCGGCCCGCAGGCCGATGATGCAGAAGGCGTTGCGCTTGCCGGGGATGGGCCCGACCAGGGGGGCCCCGTCGATGGAATAGGTGATCGGGCCATTGACGATGGTGTGGATGCCCACCTCCTCCAGCGCGGGCATACGCTTGAAGACGTTCTCCAGCACCGGCAGCACGCGGTCGGTGTCGCTGGGGCACAGCGCATTGACGAAATCGGGGGCGATCCCGTCCATCCCCCAGGTCCGGCAATCCTGCTCGTAGAAGCCGACCAGCAACCCCTGCTTTTCCTGGCGCGCGTAGAAGTCGTCGATCGGACAGCGCAGAAGCGGCACCCGCCTGCCGAAATCGGCGATGGCCTGGATCGGTCCGGTCAGGAAATACTGGTGCTCCATCGAGGCGACGGGATGGTGGACGCCCATCATCGCGCCCACCTCGTTCACCCGGTAGCCGCAGGCGTTGACCACGATCTCGCAGGCGATGTCGCCCTGTTCGGTGTGGACGATCCAGCTGTCGTCCGGTCGCTGCGTCAGCCCGGTGACCGGCGTGTTCCGGTAGACCTCTGCCCCCGCCTTGCGCGCCCGCCGCGCCAGCGCCTGGCACAATTGCGCGGGGTCGATGTCGCCGTCGAGCGGATCCCACAGGCCTCCGATCAGGCGGTCCGTGGTGATCAGCGGATGGCGCCGCGCACATTCGGCGGCGTCGAGGATCTCGAAATCCACGCCCATCACCTTCGCCTGGCTGGCGAAGTGGCGATAGCCATCCATGGTGGTTTCCGAATTGGCCAGGCGAATGCCGCCGTCGCCATGGTGATAGTTGATGGGATGATCCGGGTCGGCGGCCAGGTCCTGGTAGAGCCGGATGGAATGGCTTTTCAGGCCCACCATCGTCTGGGTCGTGCCGAAATTCGTGACCTGGGCGGCCGAATGCCAGGTGGTGCCGGATGTCAGTTCGTTCCGCTCGATCAGGACGACATCGCTCCAGCCTTCCCGCGTCAGATGATAGAGGGTGGAACAGCCGGCGATGCCGCCGCCGATCACGACCACGCGGGTCTGGGATTTCATGCCGAACGCTCCTGCTTCCTGCCGGAAATCAGGTGCCAGGCGACCGGGCTTCGTCAATCGAGGGGCAGGACTTTCAGGAAATCCGAAAGGGGCGATCCATTCCCCTGAATCCTGCGCTTCCGCGTTGTCAACGCGCGGCCCGTCGCTCTCCTATGCCGATGCAAGCCGGAGAGAACCATGACCCACAGACGAACCGGACGGCGGCGCGGGGGATGGGCGGATCGCGTCCCGACGCCCCCGATCATCGCCGGGCCAGCCCCCCACCTGACGGAGGCCGCATGAGCCTGACCTATCTCAAGCGGGGAGAGCCCGCCGCCCCGGCAGAGGCGGACAACCTCTCCGGAACCGTCGCGGCATTGCTGGCAGACCTGGAAACGGGACGCGAGGAGGCCGCGCGGCGCCTGGCGGCCGATCTCGATCGCTGGCAGGGCGAGATCGTCATCTCCGACGAGGCCATCGCCGCCGCCTGCGCGCGGGTGCCGCAGCAGCTGAAGGACGACATCGCCTACGCGCATGAAAACATCGCCCGCTTCGCCGAGGCGCAGCGCGACAGCATCCGCGAGACCGAGGTCGAGCTTCGTCCCGGGCTGACGGCGGGCCAGCGGCTGATCCCGGTCGACGCGGCGGGCTGCTATGTGCCGGGCGGGCGCTACAGCCACATCGCAAGCGCCATGATGACGGTGACGACGGCCCGGGTGGCCGGTGTGCGCCACATCGCGGCCGTCTCGCCCCCGCGCGCGGACGCGGCCGCGGGTGTGCCGGATGCGATCCTCTACACCCTGCACCATTGCGGCGCCGATCGCGTGCTGGCGCTGGGCGGCATCCAGGGGGTCGCGGCGCTGGCCTTCGGCCTTTTCGGCCTGCCGGCGGCGGATATCCTGGTGGGCCCCGGCAACCAGTATGTGGCCGAGGCCAAACGCCTGCTCTACGGCCGCGTCGGCATCGACATGGTGGCGGGCCCGACCGACAGCATGGTGATCGCGGATGCGACCGCCGATCCCGTGATCGTCGCCTGGGACCTGATCGGCCAGGCCGAGCACGGGGCCAATTCCCCGGTCTGGCTGGTGACCGACAGCCCGCGGCTCGCCGCCGAGGTGGCGCGGCTCGCGCCCCTCTTCGCGGCCGAACTCCCCCAACCCAACCGCGCTGCGGCCGAGGCCGCCTGGGCCGCCCTGGGCGAGATCATCCTCTGCGACGGCCCCGAGGCGATGGCGGCCACCGCCGACCGCATCGCGCCCGAACATCTGCACGTGCAGGCCGCCGATCTCGACTGGTGGAAGGCGCGGCTTTCGGCCTATGGGTCGCTGTTTCTCGGCGCGGAAAGCACCGTGGCCTTCGGCGACAAGGCCGCCGGGACGAACCACGTGCTGCCCACCTCCGGCGCGGCGCGTTATACCGGGGGACTGTCGGTGCACAAGTTCCTCAAGACCGTGACCTGGCAGAAGGTCACGGCCGAGGCGCTGCCGCGGCTGGCGGCTGTCACGGCCTCGATCAGCCGGTTCGAGGGGATGGAGGGCCACGCCCGCACCGCCGACATCCGGGTCGAGAAGTTCCTGCGCTGAGAACCGGCGCCCCGCGTCCCCGGACCGGCCGCCGGGGCTTCACATTCCCCGGGACCCCGTGGGATATCTACGCACAGACCATACCCCGAGGACACCAGATGCAGCTTTCCCGTTTCCCCCGTATCCGCCTTGCCCACCTGCCGACGCCGCTCGAGCATCTGCCGCGCCTGTCGGCGCTGCTGGGCCCCGAGATCTGGATCAAGCGGGACGACTGCACGGGCCTGTCCACGGGGGGCAACAAGACCCGCAAGCTGGAATTCCTGATGGCCGAGGCGGTGGCGCAGGGTGCCGACATCGTGCTGACGCAAGGCGCCACGCAATCGAACCATGCGCGCCAGACGGCGGCGGCGGCGGCCAGGCTGGGGATGGACTGCCATATCCTTCTGGAAGACCGCACGGGCTACAACGAACCGAACTACCGCCTCAACGGGAATGTCCTTCTGGACGTCCTGCATGGCGCGACGATCGAACACCGGGGCCCGGGCCTCGACATGAACGCCGAGATGTTCGCCGTGGCCGAGCGCATGAAGGCCGAGGGGCGCAAGCCCTACGCCATCGTCGGCGGCGGGTCGAACGCGACGGGCGCCCTGGGCTATGTGACCTGCGCGCTGGAACTTCTGGGCCAGATGACCGAGCGGGGGCTGACCTTCGACCACATGGTCACCGCGACGGGATCGGCGGGCACCCATGCGGGGCTGATCGTGGGACTGAAGGCGCTGAACGCGCAGCTGCCGCTTCTGGGGATCGGGGTCCGGGCGCCGAAGGAGACGCAGGAAGGCAACGTCTTCCGCCTCGCCCAGGCGGTCGAGGAGAAGATCGGCCTGCCGGGCGTGGTGAGCCGCGGAGACGTGGTGGCCAATTGCGATTACATCGGCCAGGGCTATGGCATCCCGGCGGACAGCACGCTGGAGGCGATCGAGATCTTCGCCCGGCAGGAGGCGATCCTTCTGGACCCGGTCTATTCCGGCAAGGGGGCGGCCGGGCTGATCGACCTCTGCCGCAAGGGCCATTTCCGGAAGGGCCAACGCATCCTGTTCCTGCACACCGGCGGGGCCATCGGCCTGACCGGCTATACCCACGTCCTGCCGCACGCATGAGGCGGGTGGGCATCCTGGGCGGCATGGGGCCCGAGGCGACGGTGCTTCTGATGCAGCGCCTGTTGCAGGCGGTGGAGGCGCGCGACGATGCCGACCACATCCCGCTGATCGTGCATCAGAACCCCGCCGTCCCCAGCCGCATCCGCCGCCTGGTCGAGGGCACGGGCGAAGACCCCGGCCCGGTGCTGGCGCAGATGGCGCGCGATCTGCAGGCGGCGGGTGCGCAGGCGCTGGCGATGCCCTGCAACACCGCGCACGCCTATGCGCCGCAGATCGGGGCGGCGACGCCCCTGCCCTTCCTCGACATGCGGGCCGCGACGGTGGCGGCGCTGCCGAAAGGCCCGGTCGCGATGCTCGCCTCGCCTGCGGTGCGGATCACGGGGGCCTTCGACGCGCATTTCGCCGCGGCGGGCATCACGCCGGTCTGGCCCGCGGACGAAGCCCCGGTGCTGGCGCTGATCCGTCGGGTCAAGGCGGGCGACACGGGGCCCGAGGCGCATCGGGACATGGCCGCTCTGGCGGACGCCGTCGAAGGACACGTCCTGGTCGCCTGCACCGAACTGTCGCTGCTGACGGGGTCGCTGAAGAGGCCCTTCACGGACAGTCTGGATTGCCTGGTCGGGGCGATCAGGGATTTCGCCCGGGCCTAGAGGGTCGCGCCCGGGATCAGGGCGGACCTGGCGTCCATCGGGACCGCGGCCGGCGCGGGAGGCCCTGCCCGTCACACCCGGATGCAGGCCGCCATGCCCGAGGGGGTTGGGCGCGGTTCGGGGACGGCCGCCTTGCACGCCTCGGTCATCACCGGGCAGCGCGGATGGAACGCGCAGCCCGGAGGCGGCGAGATCGGGTTGGGGATCTCGCCCAGGACCGGTTTGCGCCGCCGCCCCGAGAGCGCGAGATCGGGCACCGCGTCGAGCAACATCCGCGTATAGGGATGGCAGGGCGCGCGGAACAGCGTCTTGGCCTCGGCCGTCTCGACCAGGCGGCCCAGATAGAGCACCCCGATCCGCGTCGCCATGTGGCGCACCACCGACAGGTCATGGCTGATGAACAGGTAGGTCAGGCCGAATTCGTCCTGAAGGTCGCGCATCAGGTTCAGGATCTGCGCCTGCACCGACACGTCCAGCGCGGATGTCGGCTCGTCGCAGACGATGAACTCGGGCTTCGACGACAGCGCCCGCGCGATGGCGATGCGCTGGCGCTGGCCGCCCGAGAATTCGTGCGGGAACTTCTCGGCGTCCTTCGCCGACAGGCCCACGGTGTCGAGCAGGCGCCCCACCTCGGCCTCGGCGGCGGCCCCCGAGGCAAGGCCGAAGGTGCGCAGGGGTTCGGCGATGATGTCACCCACCCGCCAGCGGGGATTGAGGCTGGCGAAGGGGTCCTGGAAGATCATCTGGAACCGCCGCCTGAGCGCGCGCAACTCGGCGGCCGGCAGGGCGCTCATGTCCTTGCCGTCGAACAGGATGCGCCCGTCCGATGCCCCCAGAAGCCCCACGATCATCCGCGCGATGGTGGACTTGCCCGAGCCGGATTCGCCCACCAGCGCGAAGGTCTCGCCCCGCGCGATCTCGAAGGAGACGTCCGCCACCGCCGTCAGGAACTGCTGCTCCTCGCGCTCGATCACGCGGTTCAGCCAGGGTTTCGAGACATCGAAGCGGCGCCACAGCCCCTCGACGCGCAGAAGCGGCTCAGCCATGGGCGGCCTGCCTTTCCGCCAGCCAGCAGGCCACCTGCCGTCCGTCCTCGAGCCCGATCGGATCGGGGCGCGCGCTGCGGCAGCGATCGAAGACGTCCGGGCAACGCGGGTTGAAGGCGCAGCCCTGCGGAATTGCCGAAAGCCGCGGCATCGCGCCCGGGATCTGGACCAGGCGGTCGCTCTCCTGCGTCAGCGTGGGGATCGAGCCCATCAAGCCCTTCGTGTAGGGGTGACGGGCATCGAGGATCACGTCCCTGACCTTGCCGATCTCGGCCAGCCGCCCGGCATAGAGCACCGCGACGCGGTCCGCGGTTTCCGCGATCACGCCCATGTCATGGGTGATCAGCATCACCGCCGCCCCGCGCTCGGCGCAGATTTCCTTGATCAGGTCGATGATCTGGGCTTGCACGCTGACATCCAGCGCGGTGGT
>SBFT01000327.1 GCA_006227805.1 Paracoccaceae bacterium | reverse complement strand
CTCGTCCCAAACCTATCTTCTGGAAGAAAGCCGCACCGAAACCGGTGTGGTCAGCTATCGCATTGCCACGCCGGACCTCGACCGCTTCCGCACCCAACAGACCCTGATCGCAGGATGGGAGGACGTGGCACCCGACAAGACCACCGGCAGTTTCTCGGTCAGCCTGGCGCCCTGCACCACGGGCGCAGGCCCCGCCCCCAACGCGACCGTGTCGGTTGCCCTGAAGCTCGCGGAAGACCAGGCCTTCTTTCCGATCCTGCGTGACGCGCCTCTGGACCAGATCACGCAGGCCGGTGTGGGGGTCGGAACTGCCCCCTGCGACTGAGGACTTTCCCCGGCCCCCGCCCCGGTGCTAGCCATTGTGGCGGGGGAGAACACATGGCCCAGAGCGATTTCGAGACCAGGGACTTCACGACCGCGGGCCTGAACCTGATCGCCCAGGCGCTGACGATCTATGACCGCGACCTCCGGCTTGCGGTCTGCAACCGGCCGTTCCAGACCATGTTCGATCTGCCGCAGGAGCTGGTCACCCCCGGTGCCGGGTTCGAGGACACGGTGCGCCACCTGGTGCTCAAGGGCGAATACGGCGCGGTCGACGATCCCGAAGGCTTCGTGCGCACGCGCGTCGAACAGGCGCGCGCCTTCCAGCCCCATTACATGGAGCGCACACGCGCGAACGGACGCACGATCAGCGTCGAAGGCTCGCCCCTGCCGCAGGGGGGCTGGGTCACGGTCTATACCGACATCACCCGCGCCAAGCGGTCCGAGGCGCTGTTGCGCGCGCGCTCGGAGGAATTGTCCGACCAGCTTCTGGCCCATGCCGAGGACCTCTCGGCCACCAACCGCGAACTGGCGGCGACCATCACCGCGCTTCAGGAGACCAAGCGCCAGCTGACCGAGGCCGAAGCCCGCGCGCGGCTGACCGCGGAAATGATGCCTGCCCATATCGCCCATGTGGACGCGACGGGCCATTACACCTATTCCAACCGGCGGCTGGGCACGGTCATCCCCTATCACGGGACCGATCTGCCGGGGCGCCACATCCGTGACGTGCTGGGCCCCGCCATCCACGACCGCATCTCGCCCTCGCTGGACCGCGCCTACCGGGGCGAGGCCTCGGTCTTCGAATTCACCGACCGCGCCAGCGCCCGGCGCATCCGCGTGGCCTTCACCCCCGACGGGCATGGGGGCGTCTACATCCTGTCGATGGACATCACCCAGGAAACCCAGGCGCGCGTGGCGCTCCAGCAGACGCGGCGCAGGGCGCTGGCGGCGCAGATGGTCAATGGTCTGGCGCATGACTTCGCGAACCTCCTGACGATCATCCTCGGGATGCAGTCGAAACTGCAGCGCATGGACCTTCCGCCCGAGCAATCCGAACTGGTCGCGGCGACGCTGGGGGCCGCGCGGCGGGGGGGCGCGCTGCTGAACCGGATCGGCGACCTGACCGGACACCGCACCTATCGCCCCCGCCCCACGGACCTGCACGGGCTGTTGCAGGACCTGAAGGTGCTGGCCACGCCCACCCTGCCCCGGGCCATGGGCCTGTCGGTCCTGGACACGACGCCCGACACCTGGCTGATGCTGGATTCCGCGATGTTGCAGGATGCGCTGCTGAACCTGGTGCTGAACGCCCGCGACGCCTGCGGGGCCACCGGGCAGATCACGGTCAGCGCCCACGCGATCGAGGACGTCTGGATCGACATCTCGGTCTCGGATACCGGACCCGGCTTTTCCGAGGAGGCGCTGAGCCAGGCGCTGAACCCGTTCTTCACCACGAAGGGCGGCGAAGGCTCGGGGCTGGGTCTGCCCATGGTCTATGACATGGTCAAGCTGGCGGGGGGCGATCTGCGGCTGTTCAATACCCCGACCGGGGCCACCGTGACCCTGCGGCTGCCCTACCGTCCCGCGCCCGAGGCGCGGGGAGGCCTCGCCTTGCTGGTCGAGGACAACGACACCCTGCGCGAAGGCGTGCGCGACATGCTGGTGGACCTCGACTACGCGGTGGTCGAGGCAGCCTCGGTGGACGAGGCGGTGGCGCTGGCCGCCGACCTGCCGGACATCGCGCTGGTCCTGTCCGACATCCGGCTGGAAGGTCAGTCGACGGGGATCGACTTGGCCGACCGTCTGGGGCCGGGCGGCGTTCCGGTGGTTCTGATGACCTCGCTTCCGCCCGGCGACCCGCTGCACCGCGCGGCGCGGGCCCGTGCGCCGGTCCTGCGCAAACCCTTCACGCGCGAGGACCTCATGCGCCTGCTGCGCCCCGAGGCCGCGCAATGACCCTGCCGCTTGTCACGATCCTGGACGACGAACCCGCGATCCGGCAGATGCTGACCGAGGCGCTGGAGGAGGCCGGGTTCCGCACCCTGTCCTTCGCCCGCGCGCGGGAATTCGAGGCCTCGCTCAACCGCACGGTGCCGGATGTCTGCCTTGTCGATCTGTCGCTGCCCGACACGGACGGGCTGGCGCTGGTGCATCGCCTGGCACTGGAACGGGGCGCGGTGGTCATCATCATCTCGGGGCGGGGACAGGTGCAGGACCGGGTGACGGGGCTGGAACTGGGGGCGGACGACTACATCACCAAGCCCTTCGATCCGGCCGAGGTGGTGGCCCGCATCCGCGCCCGGCTGCGCGCCGCGCCGCGCGGGGCCGTTCAGGGCGGCGAGCGCGCACGCTTCAACGGCTGGACCGCGCATTTCGACCGCTACGCGCTGGAGGACGCCGAGGGTATCGAGACGCCCTTCAGCCAGGCCGAGGGCGAGGTGCTGCGGCTGTTCCTGGAAAGCCCGCGCCGGCTGATCACCCGCCAGCAGATGCAGGAAGCCTTCGGCGGCGCGGCAGGCGAAAGCTTCGACCGGGCGATGGACGTCCGCATCTCGCGCCTGCGGACGAAACTGAGGGAAGACCCCAAGAACCCCCGCCTGATCAAGACGATCTACGGGGCGGGGTATATCTTTCTGGGGGATGTGAGCTGGGGATGAGAAGTTGCCCGCCGCGTTCACCGTGTCCCTTTGATCGGATGGGGCGTCTCCAGTTTTCATGAAGACAGTTGTGCATCTCGATGTCGCATTGAACGTCGATTGGACCGGTCCGGGACTTCCGGTCGATGCGCTGCCTACGACAGCAGGCATCTATGCCGAGATATATCGTCCAGAAAGGGGTGTTCGGATCGGCGAAACCGGGCGCAGTATTCGCGGCAAGATCAGGCATGACATCGCCTGGTTCCGCGCCATGCGGGATGGCACCGCACCAGACAGTCAGCTGCGACGAACCTTGCCGATCGCCGAAGCAGCGAAACGGACTGGAGATGTCGGTTTTGCTTTCTTCGTGGTTTCGGAGGATCCGCGTCTTCGCGACAAGGATCTTCGCCAGTCCTGCGAGCGTTTCATGTTCGATTGGGTCCGTCGCCAGAGCGACTGGATCGACTGGAACCGTCAGGTCAGCTGGCGGTAGCGGAAACCGCACAACAGACAAAGAAGTTTCCGATCCCCCGCCGTCGGTCGCCTTCAGGCCGAGAGTATCTGGCCCGGATGTTTGCCCTTCTGCGCGCGGCACGCCGGCGCCTCGGCTTTTTCGACACCAGGCGCACGGCGCATCTGGGCTTCAACTGCCTGACATCGGTCACGATGCGCCGTGCCCTTACAGATGGCGCACCGCCTCGGCCAGCACCCGGACCCCCGCCACAAGGTCCGCCTCGTCGGTATCCTCGTCGAAGGCGTGGCTGATCCCGCCGATGGAGGGGACGAAGAGCATCGCCACCGGCATCAGCCGCGCCACGTTCGTCGCGTCGTGCAGCGCCCCGGAGGGGAGGTTGCGCCAGCGGCCGGGGCTGACGGTCTCGGCCCCCGCTTCGAGGGCCGCGCGCAGGGACGGGTCCATCGCCACCGGGTTGAGGCCCAGCATCGGGCCGAAGTCGACCGACAGGCCGCGTTCGGCGGCGATCTCCTGCGCGGTGTCGCGGATGATCGCCTCCATCCGGTCCAGGCGGTCGATCTCGGCGTCGCGCCACTGCATGGAAAACCGCGCGCGGCCCGGCACGATTGACGACGCGTTGGGGTGCAGCGTGACGTGCCCGATGGTCCAGACCGTGCGGGGTGTGACCACGTTGCGGAAGCGGTCATTTATCGTGGCGTTGAAGGCCCCCAGCGCCTGGAAGGCGTCGCGGCGCAGGTGCATGGGCGTTGTCCCTGCGTGGTTCTGCTGGCCGCCATAGGTGATCCCCATGTCGCGGATGCCGACGATGTCGGTCACGACGCCGATCTGGAGGCCTTCGGCGTCCAGCGTCGGGCCCTGTTCGATATGCAGCTCGATGAAGCCGGTGAAGCGGGCGGGATCGACAGGTGCGCCCGCGCGGTCCGCCATCGCGGCGCGCGCCTGCGCCAGGGTGACGCCGTCATGGTCGGTCAGCGCGTCGGCGCTGTCCTGATCCAGAAGCCCCGACCAGACCGCGCTGCCGGTGGTCACGCCGAAGCGGCCCTCTTCATCCTGGAAGGACACGACCGAGACGCCCGGCACCACCCGCGCCACTTCCAGCGCGGCGATCACGCCCAGCGCGCCGTCGAGCCAGCCGCCCTCGGGCTGGCTGTCGGAATGCGACCCCAGGAGAAGGCCCGGCCCCTCCCCCGCCAGCCCGAAGAGATTGCCCATCGCGTCGAAGCGAGGGCTGAGCCCGGCCTGCGCCATCCTCCCCGCCAGCCAGTCGCGCGCGGCGATGTCGGCCTGGGAATAGGCGCGGCGCACGACGCCCTTGCCCACGCCCGAGGCACCGAATTGGCGCAGCATGTGAAGGTCGGACAGAAAGCGGTCGGGATCGATCATGGGATGAGCCTGATATGGAGGTCAGGCCCATCCTTCCGGGTTTTGGCGCCGAAGGAAAGAGCGCGCGGTCAGTCGGTCAGGACGGCGACGCCCGCACCCACCACGGCCCCCTCGACGCAGCGGCCATCCACCAGGACCTGGCCCGCCGCGCAGCCGATGGCCGCACCCACCAGCACGCGTTCGAGGCCCGAATTCGAGGAACAGCCCATCACCCCGAGGGTGGCGGCCGCGGCGATCAGAGTCGTCAGTCTTTTCATGGTCGGCTTCCTTTTGACCGGGTCACGGAGAAATCATGCCGCCCCGGATCGCGGTTCCGCCATGATCCTGGTCAAGTTCGCGGCTCTTCATTCGACACCCCGGGCCGACCGCCCCCGCGCCGTCTATTCCGCCGCCTGCGCCGCGCCCACCTTTTCGACCCGGACGGCCGAGAACTTGAACTCGGGGATCTTGCCGTAGGGGTCGAGTGCGGGGTTCGTCAGCACGTTCGCCGCCGCCTCGACATAGGCGAAGGGGACGAAGACCATGTCCTCGGAGACCGCGCGGTCGGCGCGGGCCATGATCTCGATCGAGCCGCGCCGCGTGGTCAGGCGGACCATGCCGCCGGGCTCCACCCCCAGCCGTCGCAGGGTCTTGGGGTGCAGCGAGCAGTTGGCTTCGGGTTCGACGTGGTCGAGCACGCGCGACCGCCGCGTCATCGACCCGGTATGCCAGTGCTCCAGCTGGCGGCCCGTGGTCATGATCATCGGATACTCGGCGTCGGGCGCCTCGTCCGGCGGGATCACGCTGGCCGGGGTGAAGCGCGCGCGGCCCCTGGCGCGGGGGAAGCCCTCCGCGAAGACGATGGACTGGCCGGGATCCTCGGGCGAGAGCGAGGGGTAGGTCACGGCGTTCTGGCGTTCCAGCCTGTCCCAGGTGATGTTCGAGAGGCTGTTCATGTTCAGCTTCATCTCGGCGAAGACGTCGGCCGGGCTGGCATAGGACCAGTTCAGCCCGAGGCGGTTCGCCAGCTGCACCGCGATCCACCAGTCTTCCTTCGCCTCGCCGGGCGGCGGGACGGCGGGGCGGCCCATCTGGACCTGGCGGTTGGTGTTGGTGACGGTGCCCGATTTCTCGGCGAAGGCCGATGCCGGCAGGATCACGTCGGCGTAATTCGCGGTTTCGGTCAGGAAGATGTCCTGCACCACCAGATGCTCGAGCCTGGCCAGCGCGTCGCGCGCATGTTCCACATCGGGGTCGGACATGGCGGGGTTCTCGCCCAGGATGTACATGCCCCGGATCTGCCCGTCGTGGACGGCATCCATGATCTCGGTCACGGTCAGGCCCTTCTGGCCGCTGAAGTCGTCCGAGCCCCAGACCTCGGTGAAGGCCTTTCGCACGCCCTCGTCGGTGACGGTCTGGTAGTCGGGCAGGAACATCGGGATGAGGCCTGCGTCCGATGCGCCCTGGACGTTGTTCTGGCCGCGCAAGGGGTGCAGCCCCGCGCCGGGGCGGCCCACATGGCCGCACATCAGGGCAAGGCTGATCAGGCAGCGCGAATTGTCGGTGCCGTGGATGTGCTGGGAAATGCCCATGCCCCAGAAGATCATGCCCGCCTTGGCGGTGGCGAAATCGCGGGCGACGGCGCGCAGGGTCTCGGCCGGGATGCCGCAGACGGGGGCCATCTTCTCGGGCGAAAAGGCCGCGAGGTGTTCCTTCTCGGCCTCCCAGTTCTCGGTATAGGCCTCGATATACTGGCGATCGTAGAGACCTTCTTCCACGATCGCCGACATGATCGCGTTCAGCATCGCGACGTCCGAGCCGGGGCGGAACTGCAGCATGTGGGTGGCGAAGCGGCGCAGGCCGACCCCGCGCGGGTCCATCACGATCAGCTTGCCGCCGCGCTTGGTGAACTGCTTGAAATAGGTCGCGGCGACGGGGTGGTTCTCGACCGGGTTCGCGCCGATCACGATCGCGACGTCGGCATTCTCGATCTCGTTGAAGGTGGCGGTCACGGCGCCCGAGCCCACGTTTTCCAGCAGCGCCGCGACCGAGGAGGCATGGCAGAGCCGGGTGCAATGGTCGACGTTGTTGTGGCCGAACCCCTGGCGGATCAGCTTCTGGAAGAGATAGGCCTCTTCATTCGTGCACTTGGCGCTGCCGAAGCCCGCGACGGCGCGGCCGCCATGTTTGTCCTTCAGGCGCTTCAGCCCGTTCGCGGCGGCGTCCAGCGCCTCGTCCCAGGTGGCTTCGCGGAACACGGCGCCCCAGTTGCCGGGATCGACGTTCAGCCCCTTGGGCGCGCCCTCGCGGCGGATCAGGGGTTTCGTCAGGCGGTGGTCGTGGTGGATGTAGTCGAAGCCGAAGCGCCCCTTGACGCAGAGGCGGCCCTCATTGGCGGGGCCGTTGATGCCTTCGACGAACTTCACGCGCCCGTCCTTGACCTTCAGCGACACCTGGCAGCCGACGCCGCAGAAGGGGCAGACGCTTTCCACCTCGCTGTCGTGGTCCCTGCTGTCGCCTTTCTGGGCCTCGTCCAGCACGGTCGCGGGCATCAGGGCACCCGTGGGGCAGGCCTGCACGCATTCGCCGCAGGCGACGCAGGTGCTGTCGCCCATCGGGTCGGCCATGTCGAAGACCGGCCAGGCGTCATGCCCGCGCCCGGCCATGCCGATCACGTCGTTCACCTGAACCTCGCGGCACGCGCGGACACATAGCCCGCACTGGATGCAGGCGTCGAGGTTCACGCGCATCGCCACGTGGCTGTCGTCGAGCAGCGGGATGCGGTCCTTCTCGAGCTTAGGGAAGCGGCTTTCCGACACGCCGTTCGCATCCGCCATGTCCCAGAGATGCGAGGACCGGTCATGCGCCGCCTCGCGCGCGGGCTGGTCGGCCAGCAGCATCTCGACCACCATCTTGCGGGCGGATGTCGCGCGCGCGGTCGCGGTCTTCACCACCATGCCTTCGACGGGTTCGCGTATGCAGCTGGCCGCCAGCGTGCGCTCGCCCTCGATT
>SBFT01000147.1 GCA_006227805.1 Paracoccaceae bacterium | reverse complement strand
GGAAATCTACGTGACCTGACGGGCTTGCGCCGTCGTCCTCAATCTCCATTCTGACACGAAAGGATAATCCCGATGTCCAGGACCAAGACAGCAGATGCCCCCGCCGCCGTGCAGGAGGCGATCCGCACCGAGACCACCGCGCCCAAGGCCGCGGGTGCGCCGATGATGGACGTGAGCGCCCTTCTGGGCGAGACCATCGTCGAACGCGTCAACCGGCCGGCGATGACGCCGCCCAGCGATCCCGCGGCCGAGGCCGACGAGATCGGCATCACCGCGTGGCACAACGGCAAGAAGATCACCGCGACCTGGTGCAACGCGTCGAACCGCAACGCCTATGCGGCGATCGACGGGCTGGGCTGGAAGCGGCTGTCGGACGCCAATGACAGCGCCTACCTGACGCTGACCATGCTTGCCGCCCATGCCGAGCAGACCAACGCGACGGTCAATGTCGAGATCGGCGCCGACAACGAGATCCACCAGATCTATGTCTGGTGACGTGATCCGTCTGAGCGAACAGGACAGGGGCCGCGAGGTCCCTGTCCGTCCGGGCGACGTGATCGAACTGCACCTGCCCGAGAACCCCACGACGGGGATGCGCTGGGCGCTGGACCCGGTGCCGGGCGTCGAGGTGGTGGGGGATACCTATGCCGGCCCCGGCGCGGACCCCGGTGCTGCCCCCGGTGCTGTCCCCGGTGCGGCGGCAACCCGCATCCTGCGCCTGCGCGTGTCGGCCCCGACGCGTCTGCACCTGCGGCGCGCCCAGGCCTGGGAGCCCGGGACACCCCCCGAGGCCGAGTTCGCCTGCGACCTGGTGATGCGCTGACCGGGCCGAGCGGGCCTGCTTGATCCGGGCAAGGGCGCCGTCTATATGGGCGCGAACATCGGATGACTGAGTGGGTGAGGCATGGCCGGGCATTCAAAATGGGCCAATATCCAGCATCGCAAGGGGCGGCAGGACCAGCTGCGCGCGAAGCTGTTCTCGAAATTCTCGAAGGAGATCACGGTCGCCGCCAAGATGGGCGACCCCGATCCCGACAAGAACCCGCGCCTGCGCCTGGCGGTGAAGGAGGCGCGCTCGCAATCGATGCCCAAGGAAAACATCGAACGCGCGATCAAGAAGGCGATCGGCGGCGATGCCGAGGCCTATGAGGAAATCCGCTACGAGGGCTATGGCCCGAACGGCGTCGCCGTGATCGTCGAGGCGATGACCGACAACCGCAACCGCACCGCGTCGAACGTGCGCTCGACCTTCACCAAGCACGGTGGCAACCTGGGCGAGACCGGCAGCGTCGCCTTCATGTTCGAGCGCAAGGGCGAGGTGGTCTATCCCGCCGCCGCGGGCGATGCGGACAGCGTCATGATGGCCGCGATCGAGGCCGGCGCCGAGGATGTCGAGAGCGGCGCGGACGGGCACGTGGTCTGGTGCGCCGATACCGACCTCTCGGAAGTCGCTTCGGCGCTCGAGGCTGCCCTGGGCGAAAGCGAATCGACCCGCCTGGTCTGGCGTCCCACGACGACGACCGAGCTGGGGCTCGAGGACATGCAGAAGCTGATGAAGCTGATCGAGGCGCTGGAAGACGACGACGACGTCCAGCGTGTCACCACGAATTTCGAGGCGTCCGACGCGGTGATGGCCCAGCTCTGAGGCCGGGCCGCGCCCGAGCCTGGCGCCGCAGCCTGGCGTCAGCCGCTGATATAGGGCGCGCTGCGCGCCTGGGTCGGGCGGTAGAAGACCTTCTGGTTGTGCAGCCGGCCCAGCAGATCGTGGGTGGCGCCGATGGCCGCGTCGATCGCTGCCAGGCCTTCGGGATCGGCGGTGCTGCCGTCGCCCGAAATCATCGTCAGGCGCTGCAGGGACAGGTATTTCTTGCGGTCGCGCAGCGCCGTTTCGATCAGGTCGATATCGTCCACGTCCAGTTCGAACTGCGTGTTGTAGCGCGGCATGGTCTTCCCCGTTCTGCTGTCCTGTGTTTCCGAAAGGAAACATCCGTAACCGGCACTTAGCGCGCCGATTGCGACATGACCAGAGCAAAGCGACGGTTCGGGAAAAGAATACTTCTGCATGCCGAAAAAGGCGGCGATCCGGGGGATCGGGAGGGGGCTCTGCCCCCGCTGCGCGTGCCGCGCAGCCCCCCGGGATATTTCCGGCGAGAGGAAGCCCTGGCGTCAGTCCGCGCGTCTGAGGACGGCTTCGCCCGCCTGCAGGGTTCCTTCGGCGCGGTCGAAGCGCAGATAGGCGATGGCCCGGTCGCCCGCGCGGGTATGCAGGAGGCCCGCGGGCTTGCCGTCGGCGGTGATCTCGGTCCCGGGTGCCGCGGGTCCGGTGATCCGCACCCGGGCGAGGCCCTTGCGCAGGTCGGTCTTGTGCTTCATCCGGGCGGTGACTTCCTGGCCGACATAGCAGCCCTTGCGGAAATCGACGCCGTTCAGCGCCTCGAACCCGGCCTCGAGGATGAAGGTGTCGGGCGTCAGCTCGATGCCGCTCTCGGGGATCAGGTGGGCGACCCGCAGGGCGTCCCAGTCGGTGCCGTCATCGCCTTCGGGGGCGGGCGTGTAGGCGCGCCAGCCCAGCGCGGGGTGGCGCGGATCGGGCAGGGCGCCCTCGGGCGTGGGGCCGGTGCCGCGCTGCAAGTGCAGGCCGCTGTCGGCGATGGTCACATCCGCGCGCAGCTTGTACATGGTCAGGCGCCTGATCAGGCTCTCGGCCAGGTCCGCGGCCACGTCCAGAAGGATCGCGTCGCCTCGCCGGCACAGGAAGAAATCGGCCAGATACTTGCCCTGCGGCGTCAGGATCGCGGCATAGACCAGGCCCTGGTCCAGCTTGCGGACATCGTTGGTGATCAGGCCCTGGAGGAAGTCGCGGGCGTCGGGACCTGTCAGCGAAAGGATACGGCGGCTGGTCATGGGCGGCTCCGTTCTTGTCTCGGCCCACTAGATAATCCGGGCCGCGGTCCACGCAACGGGGAACTGCGCCCCGGCCCGGCCCGGCCCGGTCCGGCCCGCCCCGGCCCGTGTCAGCCCAGCAGCCTTTGTCTGATACGGCCGAACCAGCCCCCCGGAGCGGCCTCGGGTTCCGGCGGTGCGGCTTGCGGCGACAAGGCCTGCGTTCCTTCGGGGTCGACCACGGACTTGCCGTCGCGGAATTGCAGCCGGTAGAGATCGGCATAGGTGCCGCCCTTGGCCAGAAGCTCGTCATGGGTGCCTTCGTCGATCACCCGGCCGCGATCCATCACCACGATCTTGTCGGCGTTCTGGATGGTCGAGAGACGATGCGCGATCACGATGGTCGTGCGCCCGCCCGCCAGCCGGTCCAGCGCCTCCTGCACCACGCTTTCGGATTGCGCGTCGAGCGCGCTGGTGGCCTCGTCCAGAAGCAGGATCGGCGTGTCGCGCAGAAGCGCGCGCGCGATCACCACGCGCTGGCGCTGCCCGCCGGACAGCGCGCTGCCCCGGGGACCGACGCGCGTCTCGAGGCCATCGGCCAGTTTCGGCAGGAAGTCCGAGACATGGGCCGCGTCGAGAACGCGCTGGAGCTGCTCCTCGGTCACGTCCGTCCGGCCGAGGAGGATGTTTTCGCGCAGGGTCTCGTCGAAGAGGAGCGCCTCCTGCGTGACGACCGAGAAGAGGCCGCGCAGATCGTCGAGCGACATCGCGTCCACCGGCACGCCGCCCACGCTGACCTTGCCTTGCTGAGGATCGACCAGGCGCGTCAGCAGGTTGAAGATGGTCGACTTGCCGGCACCCGAAGCCCCGACCAGCGCCGTCGTCCTGCCCGCCTCGGCGACCAGCGACAGGTCGCGCAGGACCGGCGCGTCGCCATAGGCGAAGCTGACGCCCGACATCTCGATCCCGGGCAGGCCCTTGGGCGCGGGCACGGGGTTCGGGGGCGAGACCAGCCTGATCGGCGTGTCGATCAGTTCCTTCAGCCGCTCGATCGCCGCCGCCGCCCCCTGCCAGTAGCCCGCCAGCCCACCCAGCCGCCGCATCGGGTCGAAGGCCAGTCCCATGGCGGTGAAGAAGGACATGAACTGGCCCACGGTCTTTTCGCCGGCGATGATCTCGGACCCGCCGAAGACCAGCACGCACATGAAGCCGATGCCGCCCATGATGTCCACGAGGCCCGGGATGGACGAGGTTCCCAGCGCCGCGCGCGTCTCGGAATAGATGTAGCGGTCGGTCTGGTCGCGGAAGCGGCGCGACTGGTAGCCTTCGAGGCGGTTCAGCTTGACCGGCACGATGCCGTGGAAGATCTCGTCGAGGCGCGTGGCCAGTTGCGCGCCGATGTCGCGGGCTGCGCGCGCCTTCTTGCGGACATAGCGCTGGGCCCCGAAGGCCGGGGCCAGCATCAGGGGCACGCCGATGCAGGCCAGCGCCGCCCAGCGCCAGTCGATGCTGATCGCCACCCCCATCAGAACCGCCAGCGAGATCGCGTCGCGCGCCGCACCCGTGATCAGAACGCGCCAGACGAAGTTGACCGCTTCCACGTCGGACTGGACGCGCTGGATCAGGAAGCCCGGCGGGTGCGACTGGTGAAAGGCGCCGTCCTGCCGGATCAGGTGGTCG
The DNA here is from genome assembly GCA_006227805.1 of Paracoccaceae bacterium. GTDB lineage: Bacteria > Pseudomonadota > Alphaproteobacteria > Rhodobacterales > Rhodobacteraceae > JAGYKE01. Next base: position 14,697 of record SBFT01000147.1, on the reverse strand, counting down.
AGGAGGTCGAAGCGCAGGTCGGCCGCCGTCTTCAGCGAGATGCGCGTCAGGATGAGTTTCGAGATCACGCCCGAGATGGCGCGGATGACGAAGATCGCGAGGATCAGCAGCGCCACCGGCCAGAGCGCGCCTTCGTTGCGCTGGACGAAGACGTTGTCGAACATCGGCTGCATCATGTAGCTGATGGCGCCCAGGGTCGATCCTTCGATGATCATGAAGACCATCGCGATGCTGAGCAGGCCCACATACTTGTGCAGGTAGCGACGCCAGAGCCAGCCCAAGAGCACGCGCGACGTGGCGTGTGGCGTCGTCTTCCCGCTGTCCGGGGATGTCTTGTCCTGCGCCATTCAGGTCCGGTCGCGGTTGCCCTTGTCGAAATCCGGGTGTAGTCCGCGCCCGCCGCTTCTGCAAGCGAAAGCCCGATGCGGGGTCGGTCGCGACGGATTGACCATGCGGCGCGCGGGACTAGGGTGCGGCCTTATGCGGGCATCGGAAAGGGCAGGCCATGGCACAGAATCGGATCGAAGGCGCGGGCGGGCGCAGCTATCTGGCGATCCCGGGGCCCTCGGTCATGCCCGAGGCCGTGCTGCAGGCGATGCACCGCGCCGCCCCCAACATCTATGGCGGCGAGCTGATCGAGATGATGCCTGGCCTCGTGTCGGGTCTGCGCGACGTGGCGCGCACCCGTGGTCATGTCGCGATCTACATCGGCAACGGCCATGCCGCCTGGGAGGCGGCGCTGGCCAACGTCGTCGCGCCCGGCGACGCGGTGCTGGTGCCCGCGACGGGGCGGTTCGGGCATGGCTGGGGGGACATGGCGGCGGGCCTCGGCGCCGAGGTGCAGGTGATCGATTTCGGCAAGTCCGCGCCCTGGGACCTCGACCGCATCGCCGAGACCCTGCGCGGCGACGGCGCGCACCGGATTAAGGCGGTGCTGGCGGTGCATGTGGATACCTCGAGTTCGGTCCGGAACGACGTGGCGGGATTGCGGAAGGTCCTCGACGATCTGGGCCATCCCGCCCTGCTGATGGCCGATTGCATCGCGTCGCTGGGCTGCGACCGGTTCGAGATGGATGCCTGGGGCGTCGATGTCATGGTGACCGGCTGCCAGAAGGGGCTGATGGTGCCGCCGGGCATGGCCTTCGTCTTCTTCAACGACCGCGCGGCCGGGGTGCGGGCGAAGATGGCGCGGGTCAGCCGCTATTGGGACTGGACGCCGCGCGCCGAACCGACCGAGTTCTGGCAGTATTTCGACGGCACCGCGCCGACGCATCATCTCTACGGTCTGCGCACGGCGCTGGGCATGATCGCCGACGAGGGGATCGAGGCGATCTGGGCGCGCCATGAGCGCCTCGCCCGCGCCATCTGGGCCGCCTGCGAGGCCTGGGGCGCGGAGGGGCCCCTGAAGCTGAACGTCGCGGATCCCGCGCACCGCTCGCGCGCGGTGACCGCGCTTCGCATCGGCGCGCCCCATGGCACCGCGTTGCGCGCCTGGGTCGAGGGCAATCTTGGCCTGACGCTCGGCATCGGGCTGGGGATGGCGCCGCCGGACGATCCGGCCTGGCACGGGTTCTTCCGGCTGGGACACATGGGCCATGTGAACGGCCAGATGGTCCTGGGGATGCTGGGCGGGATCGAGGCGGGCCTGACCGCGCTGGGTCTGCCCCATGGCAAGGGCGGGCTGGAAGCGGCGGCGCGGGTGATCGCGGGGGGCGCTTAGTATCCCCTGGCGGCCAGCCAGTCGCGCATCCAGGCGATTTCGGCCTCCTGCGCGGCGATGATGTCTTCGGCCAGCTTGCGCACCTCGGGATCGGTCCCATGCTCGAGCACGATCCGCGCCATGTCGACCGCGCCTTCGTGGTGCGGGATCATGCCCCGGATGAAATCGACATCGGCGTCTCCCGTCATCTCGATCGACATGGCGGAATGCATCCGCGCATTCGCCTCGGCAAAGGCCTGGGCGGCCGGGCTGTCGGGCGTCGCGGCCATCTGGTGGCCGGCGTGAGCGTTCGTCTGCTGCGCCACGGCAGGGGTTCCAAGGGCGGCCAGGACAAGGATGATGGGCAGGGTGGGACGCATGGCAATCGCCTTCATTATGTTTCATTTCAGCGATATCACGCGCGTCGCCGCACGGCGATAAAACTGTCGTGACCGCGCCTATCCCCGCGCGTCCTTCAGGGCCGCGGGCAAGGCTGCCGCGAAGGCATCGAGATCCGCATCGGTGCCGCAACTGACGCGGATGCAGCGGTTCTGGGGCGCGGCGAAGGGCATCCGCACGAAGACGCCGCGGTTCACGATCCCCTCCAGCACCGACCTGGCGAAGACCCCGTCGCGGCCGCAATCGATGGTCACGAAATTGGTGGCCGAGGGCAGGGGCGTCAGTCCGTTGTCGCGCGCGATCGCGGCGATCCGGTCGCGCGCCCGGGCGATCTGCGCCTGCACATGGGCCAGCCACCCGGCATCCTGAAGGGCGGCCAGCGCGCCCGCCTGGGCCGCGCGGTTCATGCCGAAATGGTTGCGGATCTTGTTGAAGGCGTCGATCAGCCCCGGGGCGGCCAGAGCATAGCCGACCCGCGCGCCCGCCAGCCCGTAGACCTTGGAGAAGGTGCGCATCCGGATCACCCGGGGATCGTCTGCATCGACCGGCGCCGCGGTGCCTTCGGGGGCGCATTCCACGTAGGCCTCGTCAAGGATCAGCAGGCAGCCTTCGGGCAGGTCCTTCAGCGCCGCGACGATGTCGGCGCCCTTGTGCCAGCTGCCCATCGGGTTGTCGGGGTTGGCCAGGTAGACCAGCTTGGCGCCCGTCTCCGCCGCCCTGGCGAACAGCGCCGCGGGGTCTTCGGCATCGTCGCGATAGGGCACCTTGTGCAGCACACCGCCGAAGCCCGCGACATGATAGTTGAAGGTGGGGTAGGCCCCGTCCGAGGTCACCACCGCGTCGCCCGGCTCGATCAGCAGACGCACCAGATAGCCCAGGAGGCCGTCGATCCCTTCGCCGATCATCACGTGGGCGGGGCCGATGCCGTGATGCGCGGCCAGGGCCATGCGCAGGTCGTGGGATTCGGGATCGCCATACATCCACAGGTCCGCCGCGGCCTCGCGCATGGCCGCGATCGCGCGGGGCGAGGGGCCGAAGACGCTCTCGTTCGCGCCGAGGCGCGCGGCGAAGGGCCGGCCGAGGCTGCGCTCCTGCGCCTCGGGTCCCACGAAGGGAACGGTCGAAGGCAGGCCGAGGGCGAGGCGGGTGTATCGGGGTCCGTGTGTCATGGCGCGAGATATGCCCAGAAGCCGCGCGCGCCTGCAAGATGCCGCGACGTTTCGCTGGTCTGGCCCGGCGGGATCGGCTCAGATGCGGCCAGACAGCCGGAGGAGGGCGCCCATGTCCCGTGTAACCGTCACCCATCAGGACCACGTGGCCCATGTCACCCTGACGCGGGCCGACAAGATGAACGCGATGGACCCCGACATGATCGCGGCGATCATCGACGCGGGCCAGCAGGTGGCCGCCAGCGAGGCCCGCGCGGTCGTCCTGTCGGGCGAGGGCAACGCCTTCTGCGCGGGACTTGACGTCATGAGTTTCGCCGCGATGGCAGGCCAGGACCCGCACCGGCTGATCGAGCCGCGCACCCATGGCGACGCGAACCGCTGGCAGGAGGTGGCGCTGGTCTGGCGGCGCGTCGAGGTCCCGGTGATCGCGGCCATCCACGGCGTCTGCTTTGGCGCGGGATTGCAACTGGCGCTGGGCGCGGACATCCGCATCGCGGCACCGGAGACGAAATTCGCCATCATGGAGATGAAATGGGGCCTGGTCCCCGACATGGGGGGCATGGTCCTGCTGCCGCACCTCGTGCGGTCGGACGTGCTGCGCCAGCTGACCTATACCGCGCAGCCCGTAGACGCCGCTCAGGCCGAACGCTGGGGCCTGGTGACCACGCTCGCCGATGATCCGCTGACGGCGGCGCGCGATCTGGCGGCCGGGATCGCAGGGAAAAGCCCCAGCGCCATCCGTGCCGCCAAGCGGCTGATCGAGGTGGCCGAAAGCGGCGCGCCCCGCGCCGATGTCCTGATGGCCGAAAGCCGCGAACAGGCCGCACTTGTGGGCAAGCCCCACCAGATGGAAGTGATCGCGGCGCAGATGCAGAAACGCCCGGCGGTCTTCAAGTAAGCTCGTGTGTCAGCGGAAGAAGGCGCGCCGTGCCTCGCGCGCCATGTTATAGCGCATCTCCAGGTCGGCGATGCGCGCCATGGCGGCCTTCTTCTCCTCGGGATCCGTCAGATCGGCGTAAGCCGCGCGCGCCGCGTCGAGGTCCGCTTTCAATCTGAATTCCTCGGGCGTGACACCCGCTTCGGCCATCATCCGCAGTCCGGCAGCGAGGCCGGGATCGACCATCTCCTGCCCGGTGCGGTCGGGCAGGGGTTTTCCTTCACCGCGCAGGCCCTTCAGCTTGCCCTCGGCTTCGGCCTTGAGGATCTGGCGTTCGGTCAGGTGGCGGAGATCGCGGCTCATGTCGCGATCATCGCATGTCCGGGGCTCTCAGCCAATCTCGGCCAGCCGGGCCAGCGCCTCGGACAGCTTCGCTTCCTCGTCGCGGCGGGCGTCCAGGTTCGCGCGCGTCTCCTCGACCACCTCTTCCGAGGCATTGGCCGCGAAGTTCGGGTTCGACAGCCGCCCGTTCAGGCCCGCGATTTCCTTGGCGAGTCGGGCAAGCGTCTTCTCCAGCCGCGCCTTTTCCTCGGCCACGTCGATCACGTCCGCCAGCGGTAGTCCGAAGGCCCCTCCGGGCACGGCCAGCGCGACGGTGCCTTTCGGGAAATCCGCGACCTCGGTGAGGGAGTCGAGCCGCGCGAACCTGTGGATAAAGGCCGCGTTCGCCTCATAGGCGACTTTCGCTTCCGGCTGGAACCCCTTGACGACGCAGGGAACATAGGCACCGGCAGGCACATGCATCTGCGCGCGGGCAGACCGGATGCTTTCGATCAGGCGGATCACCCAGTTCAGGTCCCGGTCGGCATCCGCGTCGATCATGTCGGCGGCCGTATAGGTCGGCCAGTCGGCATGGACCAGCATCTTCGGCCGCGCCTTCAGGCCCCAGAGTTCTTCGGTGATGAAGGGCATGATCGGATGCAGCAGGATCAGGCACTGATCCAGCGCCCAGGCATAGGTGGCGCGGGTTTCCACCTTGGCCGCCTCATCCTCGCCATCGAAGATGGGCTTGGTGAATTCCAGGTACCAGTCGCAGAAGGTGTTCCAGACAAAGCCGTAAAGCGCCTGCGCCGCGTCGTTGAAGCGGAAGGCTTCCAACGCCGCGTCAACCGCCTCGCGGGTCTTGGCGACCTCGCCCTTGATCCAGCGGTTCAAGGGCAGTGTGGCCTCGGGCGCGGCGTCCGCGTGCGGCACGTCGAAGACACCCTTCAGGTTGCCGTAACTCGCCGCGTTCCAGAGTTTCGTGCCGAAGTTCCGGTATCCCTTGATCCGCTCCATGTCGAGCTTGAGGACACCGCCCAGCGACGCCATCGCCGCATTGGTGAAGCGCAAGGCATCCGCGCCGTATTCGTCGATGATCTCCAGGGGATCGACGACGTTGCCCAAGGACTTCGACATCTTCTTGCCCTTGGCGTCGCGGACGAGGCCATGCAGATAGACCTTGCGGAAGGGCACCTGCCCCACGACCGCCAGCTGCATCATCATCATCCGCGCGACCCAGAAGAACAGGATGTCCTGGCCGGTGACGAGGACGGAGGTGGGGAAATAGCGCTTGAGTTCGTCGGTCTGGTCCGGCCAGCCCAGCGTGCCGATGGGCCAGAGGCCGGACGAGAACCAGGTGTCGAGGACGTCCGCGTCGCGCCAGACCGGATAGACCAGATCGGTCGGATCCTGGCTGAAGCTGTAGGCGGCGAGGCTTTCCGCCAGCCTTTCCGCCGCGGCGTCGCGGGTCTCGACCTCGATCACACGGGCGTGGTTCAAGGGCGACGGCAGGCCCGCCAGCACATCGGCGAACTGCCCTTCCACGGCTTTGAACTCGGGCGCGCAGTGATGCACCTCGTCCCCGCGCAGCAGCGTCTGGCGCGACAGAAGGCGCATGATCTCGACCACGTCGAGCGCATTGTCGCCTTCATCGTCGGTGAACCCATGCGCGGCCAGGTCAAAGCCATACCACACCGGAATCTGATGCCCCCACCACAGCTGGCGGCTGATGCACCAGGGCTCGATGTTCTCGAGCCAGTGGTAATAGGTCTTCTCGCCGCTTTCGGGCAGGATCTGGACCGTGCCGTCGCGCACGGCGTCCAGCGCGGGGCCGACGATCCGGGCGGTGTCGACGAACCACTGGTCGGTCAGCATCGGCTCGATGACCACCTTCGAGCGGTCGCCATGGGGCTGCATGATCGCCTTCGCCTCGACCAGCGGCACGGGCGCGGGGGCGCCCTCCGCGTCCGATTTCAGCGCAGCCTTGCCCAGGCGCGGATCGTCGGCGCGGGTCATGACGGCCAGGCCTTCGGCGGTGATCTCCTCGACGACGCGCTTGCGCGCCTCGAACCGGTCCAGCCCGCGCAGGTGGTCGGGGACCAGGTTCAGCGCGTCGGTCTCGGTCTCGGACAATGTCCGTTCCCCCCGCGCCACCGACAGCGCGATTTCGGCGGCCTCGGCGTAAGGCGCCCCGTCGTCGCGCATCCGCGCGCGTGTGTCCATCAGGCGATAGCAGGGGATGCCGCCGCGTTGGGCCACGCCATAGTCGTTGAAGTCATGCGCCCCGGTGATCTTGACCGCGCCTGAACCGAAATCCGGGTCCGGATACTCGTCCACGATGATGGGGACAAGTCGGCGGTGCTCCTTCGGTCCAACCGGGATTTCGCATAGTTTCCCGACAATTGGCGCATAGCGTTCATCTGACGGATGAACCGCGACGGCGCCGTCGCCCAGCATGGTCTCGGGCCGCGTCGTGGCGATCGAGATATAGTCGCGCATCTCGCGCAGGGTGACGTTTCCGTCCGCGTCCTTCTCAACGTATTCGTAAGTGGCACCCCCGGCCAAGGGGTACTTGAAGTGCCACATGTGGCCGGGCGTCTCGATGTTCTCGACTTCCAGGTCCGAGATCGCGGTCTCGAAATGCGGGTCCCAGTTGACCAGCCGCTTGCCGCGATAGATCAGGCCCTTGTCATACATGTCCACGAAGACCTTGATGACGGCGTCGTGGAAATTGCCCTCTTCCCCTTCGGGCGCGCTCGGGGCGCCGGACATGGTGAAGGCCTCGCGCGACCAGTCGCAGGATGCGCCGAGGCGTTTCAGCTGCCCGATGATCGTGCCCCTCGAGGCGATCTTCTGCTGCCAGACGCGGCGCTCGAACGCCACGCGCCCCATCTCGGCGCGGCTGGGCTCGCCCCTGGCGGCCATGTCGCGTTCGGTCACCATCTGCGTGGCGATCCCCGCATGGTCGGTGCCCGGCTGCCACAGCGTGTCGAAGCCCCGCATCCGGTGCCAGCGGATCAGGATGTCCTGAAGCGTGTTGTTGAACGCATGGCCCATGTGGAGCGAGCCCGTCACGTTCGGGGGCGGGATCATGATGGAATAGGCCGGCGCCCCGGGCCTGGCGTTCGCGCCGGCCTTGAAGCAGCCCGCCTCTTCCCAGGCGCGGGTGATGCGGGCCTCGGCCTCGGCGGCGTTGAAGGTCTTGTCCATGCCCATCTCGCTTGTTCCGTCTCGCTTGCCTGTCGTGCTGTCGAGAGGTGATCTAGCGAAGCGCGCGGCGAAGGGAAAGCCGGAAGGGGTGAATTGTTGCCCCGGGCGGCGTGGCTGCCGAGGGGACAGAAGCGTATTTGGAACCAGAAAGAGGCGACAAGGGTTTCTTAACCGGAATCACCGAATCCTGATCTTGCGGTACAGGCTGGCGAGCCGATGACCGCACCAGGAAGAGGCGGCCCCGGTCCCCTGTAGCACCGCGAGCACTGCGGACGGCGGCGGATCGGGGCGCTTCGACCCGGCTTCTTTCTGGTCAGAAATACGCATGTCCCGCGCCGTCCTCCGGCGCCGACGCCTCAGGCCGCGCGGTCCGCCGCGACGGCCTCATCCACCAGGGCCACCCGCACGCCCGCCCGGATCACCGCCGGATCATAGGCCTGCCGCGCGAAGACCTCGCGCACCATCGGCGCGAAGAAGTCGACAGGCAACGTGTCGTATGCGGGATCGAAGCTGGCCTGGTCCCAGCGCTCGCAGAAGGTGGCGCAATCGTCGAAATAGGCGTTGCCCCTGTGGCGCTCGCGCTTGTGCTGGTCGTGGCCCTCCAGATGATGTCCGTAATAGAGCATCTGGAAATCGCCGTGGGTCTCGACCACCCATCGGCATTGCTCGCGCACGAAGGGCTTGAGGATGGTGGCCGCGTATTCATCGTGGTTGTAGGGCGCGTAGATGTCGCCGATGTCATGCAGAAGGGCCGAGACGACCCAATCGATGTCGGCACCGTCGCGCCAGGCGCGGGTGGCCGATTGAAGCGAATGGCCCAGCCGCGTGACCTGGTAGCCCGAGAGGCTTTCATCCAGGTCCACCAGCGCGCGCAGCAGCCGGTCGGCGGTGCCGCGGGTGAATTCGATCTCGTGCGCGTTGAGGAACTCGTATTCCTCCTTCGTGCCGTCCTTCATCTGGGTGAACCTGACCCGGTCCATCATCGCGCCCGCCCTCCCGGCCTGTCGGCCCGCGCCCGGACCCTGGGGGCAGACTGCCGTATTTCGACGCCGGACGACAGGGTCTTTTCGCCACAGGATGCGCGATCCGGGTCCCGCGACGTCTGGACATCGCGGGCCACAGGCCTAGTGTCGCGCCAAGTCTAAAGCGAGGATGACAGATGGAAAAGTTCGGGAAAAGCCAGCCGGTCAGACGGGTCGAGGACGTGCGGTTCCTGACCGGCCGCGGGGCCTATGTCGACGATACGGCGCCGAAGGGCGCGCTTTACGCCTGGTTCTTCCGCAGCAGCGTCGCCCATGCCGAGATCACCGGACTGGACGTGGCGGACGCGCGCGAGGCCCCCGGCGTGCATCTCGTCGTGACCGCCGATGACCTGGCCGCCGCCGGGGTCGATCTGAACATCGCCGGTGCCACCGTGAAGAACCGCGATGGCACCGACGGTGCCGCGCCGATGCGTCCGATCCTGGCGAGAGACCGGGTTCGCCACGTGGGCGAGGCGATCGTCATGGTGGTGGCCGACAGCCTGACCCAGGCGCGCGACGCGGCCGAGATGATCGGCCTCGATACCGAGGACCTGCCCATCAGCCTGGGCGTCGCCGAAGGCGGGCCGACGATCCACCCGGAGGCCCCCGGCAACCGCGCCTTCGACTGGGGCCTCGGCGACGAGGCCGCGACCGAGGCCGCCTTCAAGGCCGCCGCGCGCACCGTCTCGCTCGAGATCGCCGACAACCGCGTCATCGTGAACTCGATGGAGCCGCGCGGCTGCTGGGCCGCGCCCGAGGGCGACCGTCTGCATCTGGCCTTCACGGGACAGGGCGTCTGGGGGATGAAGGACCGGCTGGCCAAGGCGCTGGGCATGCAGCCCGAGGATGTCCGCGTCACCATTCCCGACGTGGGCGGCGGCTTCGGCATGAAGGCGATGACCTATCCCGAATATTACGCGGTAGCCTTCGCGGCCCGGACGCTCGGCCGACCGGTGCGCTGGATGTCGGACCGGTCCGAGGCCATGCTGTCGGACAATGGCGGGCGCGACCTGGTCTCGGTCGCCGAACTGGCCTTCGACGCGGATCACCGCATCACCGCCTATCGCGTCACCACGCGCTGCAACCTGGGCGCCTACAATTCGCAATTCGGCCAGCCGATCCAGACGCAGCTTTTCAGCCGCGTGCTGATGGGGGTCTACGATGTCCAGACGACCTGGCTGGGCGTGCAGGGGTTCTACACCAACACGACGCCAGTCGATGCCTATCGTGGCGCGGGCCGCCCCGAGGCGATCTACGTGCTGGAACGCGTCATGGACCGCGCCGCGCGCGAGCTGGGGCTGGACCCGTGGGACCTGCGCCGGAAGAATTTCATCGCGCCCGACAAGTTCCCCTACAAGACCGCCACGGGCGAAGTCTATGACGTGGGCGATTTCAACAAGGTCCTGTCTCGGGTCGCCCTTCAGGCCGATGCCGCGGGCTTCGCGGCGCGCCGCGCGGCGGATGCCGGGCGCGGCCTGATGCGGGGCCAGGGCCTGTGTTACTATATCGAAAGCATTCTGGGCGATCCTTCCGAAGGCGCGAAAGTCGTGTTCGAGGAGGATGGCGGCGTGGCGATCTATGTCGGAACCCAGTCGAACGGGCAGGGGCATGAAACCGTCTACGCGCAGTTCCTGTCCGACCAGACGGGTATTCCGGCCGCCAATATCCGCGTGGTGCAGGGCGACAGCGACCTGATCAAGATGGGCGGCGGCACGGGCGGGTCGCGATCGGTCACGGTGCAGAACAACGCGACGCTCGCCACGGTCGCCAGGATGATCGAGGCCTTCACGCCCTACCTGGCCGAGAAGATGGGCGTCGACGCGGCCAGGGTGGTTTTCGATGACGAACGGTTCCGCGCGCCCGGCTCGAACCTGACGCCGACCTTTCTGGAGGCCGCCGAGATGGCGCGCGCCGATGGCCGCAGCGATCTTCTGACCCATGAGGCGCGCGTCAAGCTGGAGGCGCGCAGCTTCCCCAACGGCGCGCACGTGGCCGAAGTGATCATCGACCCCGATACCGGCGTCGTCACCGTCGACCGCTATACGGTCGTCGACGATTTCGGAAACCTGATCAACCCCTTGCTGGCCGAAGGTCAGGTGCATGGCGGGGTGGTGCAGGGGATCGGGCAGGCGATCACCGAACATGTGGTCTTCGACGAGGATGGGCAACTGCTCACGGCATCGTTCATGGACTATGCCTTGCCGCGGGCGGACGATGTGCCCATGATCGGGTTCACATCGGAACCGGTGCCCTCGACGGCAAACATCATGGGGATGAAGGGCTGCGGCGAAGCCGGGACCGTGGGTGCGCTGGCGGCCATCGCCAACGCGGTGCAGGACGCGGTCTGGGATCGCGGGGTGCGTCAGGTGGACATGCCGTTCACGCCCCTGCGGGTCTGGACCATGCTGAGGGATGATGCTGTCGCGGCTGAGTGAACGACTTCTCGGGTGGCTGGGCCGGGGCTTTCGCTCGGACCAGTCCAGGACCGTTCCCATCCGCGGGCCGCAGGCCCATGTGATCATCCTCGACGGGACGATGTCGACGCTCGAGCCCGGCCGCGAAACCCATGCCGGCATGACCTACAAGCTCTGCCGCGAGATGGGGCCGCGCGTTTCGGTCTTCTACGAGGCGGGCGTGCAATGGCCCACCTGGTCGCGCACGATGGACGTGCTGATGGGGCGGGGCATCAACCGCCAGATCCGCCGCGCCTATGGCTATCTCGCCTCGCGCTACCGGCCGGGCGACCGGATCTTCCTGATCGGCTATTCCCGCGGGGCCTATGCCGTGCGCTCGCTGGCGGGGGTGATCGACCGGGTGGGCCTCCTGCGCGCGGAACATGCGACCGAGCGCAACATCCAGACCGCTTATCGCTACTACGAACTGACCCCCGACAGCCCCGGCGCCAGGACCTTCCGCGCCCGGTTCTGTCATGCGGACACCGTGATCGAGATGGTCGGCGTCTGGGACACGGTCAAGGCGCTGGGCCTGCGGCTGCCGCTGCTTTGGCGGCTGGCCGAGGCGCGCCACGCCTTCCACAATCATCACCTGGGCGACTGCATCCGGCACGGGTTCCACGCCCTGGCGCTGGACGAAACCCGCGCGGTCTACGAACCGATCCTGTGGGAATGCCATGACGGCTGGCCGGGCCAGCGGGTCGAGCAGGTCTGGTTTCCGGGCACCCACGGCGACATCGGCGGCCAGTTGGGCGGGTTCGAGGCCGCGCGGCCGCTGGCCAACATCTCGCTTCTGTGGATGCTCGACAAGGCCGATGCCTGCGGCATGCCCCTGCCGGACGGCTGGCGGCTGCGCTTTCCCTGCGATGCGGGCGCGCCTTCGGTGGGCACGTGGCGAGGCTGGGGCAAGATCTTCCTTCTGCGCAAGGCGCGCGTGGTCGGGCGAGACAGGTCCGAACGTCTCCATGCCAGCGTGCCCGGTCCGCGCGGCCGCCTCGCGCCCCTGGCCGAAACGGCGATCTGACCCGCGCCCGCCCCCGCGCTCAGCCCATCGCCATGATCAGGCAGGTGGTCGAGCCGGTGGCGTAGAGCTTGCCGTCAGCGAGGCCCCGGATCTCGCCATGGGCGACGCCGGTCGAGCGGCCCGCGTGATCGACCCGGCCCGTGCACTCGATCTCCTGGCCGAGCGGGAGGGCGCGCAGGATGTTCACCTTGTATTCCAGCGTCGTGTAGACCGAGCCGCGCGGCACCCGGGTCATCACCGCGCAGGCCATCGCGCTGTCCAGAAGCGTGCCGTACCAGCCGCCATGCACGCTGCCCATCGGGTTCGTCATGGCGAATTCCGGCGTGCCGCGAAAGCTGACGCGGCCGTCCTCGACCTCGTGCAGGCGATAGTTCAGCGTCTGGCCGATGGGCGGGCCCGGCAGGCGCCCGTCCAGGATGGCGCGCATGAAGTCGAGCCCCGACAGGGACAGAAGCCTCTCCTTGTCCGGCAGATCGGCGGGCGTTCGGGCGATGATGGGCATGAATCGGCGCCTTTCCGGGTTGAAATCGCCCGAAAAGGCTAGGGCGCACGGCGCGGCGGGCGCAATCCTTACGCGACGTCCCGCAGGCGGACCTGCGGCACGACGCCCAGCGCGTGGCAGACATCGCGCGTCAGTTCAGGCCGGTTCAGCGTGTAGAAGTGCAGCGCGTCCACGCCGCCCTCGATCAGGTCGCTGCAAAGCTCGGTGCAGACCGCGGTGGCCAGCAGGTCCTGGCGCCCGTCGCGCTGGGCGGTCTCGAAGGCATCGGCCAGCCAGGCCGGGATCGCGGTGCCGCAGCGTTCGGCGAAACGGCGCGCGCCGTTCCAGTTCTCGATGGGCAGGATGCCGGGGATGATCGGCGCATCGATACCCGCCTTGGCGCAGGCGTCGCGGAACCGGAAGAAGGTCTCGGCCTCGAAGAAGAACTGCGTGATCGCTTCCGAGGCGCCCGCGTCGATCTTGCGCTTCAGCCAGTCGATGTCGGCCTGGGCGCTGGCGGCTTCGGGGTGACGGTCGGGATATGCGCCCACGCGGATCTTGAAGCGGCCCGTTTCGGCCAGGGCGGCGATCAGCTCGCAGGAATTGGCGAAGCCCTCGGGGTGGGGCGTGAAGGATCCCGCACCCTTCGGCGGATCGCCCCGCAGCGCCACGATCTCGGTCACGCCGGCGGCGGCGAAGCTGTCGGCGATGGCCAGCGTCTCGGCCTTCGAGGCGTTCACGCAGGTCAGGTGCGCCGCCACGTTCAGCCCCGAGGTCTTGTGCAGGGTCGCCACCGCGTCGCGGGTCAGGTCGCGCGTCGTGCCGCCCGCGCCATAGGTGACCGAGACGAAGCGCGGCGCCAGCGGCGCCAGCACCTGCACGGTATCCCACAGGCGGAACGATGCCTCCAGCGACTGGGGCGGGAAGAACTCGAACGAAACTTTCGGTGCGGTCATGAAACGGAACCCCTTCAGGCGCTGATCTGCGGCGTTTGTGGCATTGCGTTCGATGTGAGGCAACTTCATAATATTCAAGAACGACATGAGAGAGGCTCACATAACTTGCATATCGAGTTCCGGCACCTGCGCACCATAAAGGCCATTCACGAGGCCGGCGGGCTGGCCCGCGCGGCGGATCAGCTGCACATCACGCAAAGCGCCTTGTCCCACCAGATCAAGGGGCTGGAGGACCAGGCGGGGGTCGAACTCTTCGTGCGCCGATCGAAACCCATGCGGCTTTCGGCGGCGGGCCTGCGCCTTCTGCGCCTGGCCGAGCAGATCCTGCCCCAGGTCGAGGCGCTGCAGGACGAATTCGCGAGCCTGCGCGATGGCCGGGCGGGACGGATGCATATCGCCATCGAATGCCATGCCTGCTTCGAATGGCTGTTTCCCGTGCTGGAAGGCTTCCGCAAGGCCTGGCCCGAGGTCGATGTCGATATCCGCCCCGGTCTCGCCTTCGACGCGCTGCCCGCGCTGCAGAAGGAGGACGTGGATCTCGTCGTGTCCTCGGACCCCGAGGACCTGCCAGGCGTGACCTTCGTCAAGCTCTTCGACTATGCCCCGGTCTTCGTCGCCTCGGCCCAGCATCCGCTTGCGGCGAAACCCTATGTCGAGGCGCAGGATTTCCGGGGCGAGACGCTGATCACCTACCCGGTCGAGCGTTCGCGGCTGGATGTCTTCAGCCAGCTGCTGATCCCGGCCAAGGTCGAGCCGGCGGCCATCCGGCAGGTGGAACTGACGGCGGTGATCCTGCTCCTCGTGGCGTCGAACCGGGGGGTGGCGGTCTTGCCGGACTGGGTGGTGCGCGAGGTGAAATACAGCTCGGACTACGTCACCCGTCCGCTGACCGCGAAAGGCGTCACCCGCACCCTCTATGCCGCGATCCGCGAGGATGACCGCGACAAACCTTTCGTGCAGAAGCTGATCGCGCTGGCGCGCAACGAGGCTGCGCGGCTGCAGGCGCAATGATGCGCCGCAGCGCCGCCGGATGGGCCGGTATTTGCGTATTTGAAACCAGAAAGAGGGGGATGCGCTGCGTTCTCT
>SBFT01000329.1 GCA_006227805.1 Paracoccaceae bacterium | reverse complement strand
CCGCCCTCGTCGAAGAGGTATTGGACCAGCGCCTCGGTCGCCGCCGCATCCTCGCCCGAGGGACGGATCATCAGGAAATTGGCATGGCTCGGCGCAACCTCGACCCCGCGTTGGCGCAGCACCCCGGCCATTCGCTCGCGCTCGGCCACGGTCTCGGCCACGCGCCCCTCCACCAGGGCGCGTTCGGACAGCGCCGCGATCGCCGCCGCCTGGGCCAGCGCGTTCACCGTCCCCATGCCGCGCGCCGCATAGAGGTGCGGGATCATCCAGGGCGCGGCATGGCACCATCCCACCCGCGCCCCGGCGAGCCCGTAGGCCTTCGAGAATGTGCGCGTGACCACGACATTGGGATGCGCCGCCACCAGGTCGTGCACGGCGGCGCAATAGGCCGCGCCCGCGAATTCGCCATAGGCGAGGTCCAGCACCAGGACGACATGTCCGGGAACCTGCGCCGCCAGGCGCGCCAGGCTCTCGACCGGCACCATCGTGCCCGTGGGATTGTTGGGGTTGGCAAGGAAGATCACCCGCGTCCTGTCGGTCACCGTCGTGGCCAGCGCGTCCGGATCCGTCGTCAGGTTCCGCTCGGGCGCCTTGACCAGGGTGGCGCCCTGGCGGTTCGCGGTCAGGGCGAACTGGATGTAGCCGAACTGCGAGATCAGGATCTCGTCTCCCGGTCGGGCGAAGACGCGGGCGATCACGTCCAGCACCTCCTCCGAGCCGTTGCCGCAGAGGATCTGCGCGGGATCAAGGCCGAAGCGCGCGCCGATCGCCTCTCTCAGCGCGTCGCAATGCGGGCTGCCATAGCGGTTGGCGCGCCCGCCCGCATCGGCCAGCGCGGCGGCGACGGCGGGGCCGGGATCATAGGGCAATTCGTTGTAGCCCAGGTTGATCACCGGCAGGCCCCTGGGCTGGGGGGTCGCGATGCGGCCGCGCACAGGCATCGGATCGAGGTAGGGGCGGGGCAGGGTCATCTTGGTCCGTCCGATCGTCTGGGCCCGCGTGGATCGACCGTCAGGCGGCAGGCCGGGCGCATGACCCGAGAGGATCGCAGAATCGCACCCGGCGCAAGCGCAAGCGCATTCCCTCGACCGCGCTCAGCGGCTAGACACGGGGGCGGACAGACAGGGAGGACCCGATGCAGGACGACGTGTTGACCATTCGCCAGGACGGCGACATCGCCATCCTGACGATGAACCGCCCCGAGAAGCGCAACGCGATGGGCGAGGCGCTGCTGGGCGCGCTCGAACGCTTCTTCACCGCGCCGCCCGCGCAGGTGAAGGCGGCGGTCCTGACCGGGGCGGGGGGGCATTACTGCGCGGGGCTCGACCTCTCCGAACACAAGGCGCGCGACGCCGAAGGCACCATGCGCCATTCGCGCCATTGGCACGAGGTGCTGAACCGCATCCAGCTGGGCGGCCTGCCGGTGATCTCGGCCATGCCGGGCGCGGTGATCGGAGGCGGGCTGGAACTGGCGACCGCCACGCATGTGCGCATCGCCGAGCCCTCGACGATGTTCCAGCTGCCCGAAGGACGGCGCGGCATCTTCGTAGGCGGCGGGGCCAGCGTGCGGGTGGGCCGCATCCTCGGCGCGGACCGGATGACCGAGATGATGCTGACCGGGCGCAGCCTCGACGCCGCCCAGGGCACCGCGCTCGGACTGGCACATGAACTGGTGGGCGCGGGCGAAAGCCTCGACCGCGCCATCGCCCAGGCGCGCCGCATCGCGGCCAATGCGCCGCTGTCGAACTACATCATCATCCAGTCGCTGGGCCGGATCGACGACATGTCGCGCGCGGACGGGTTCTTCACCGAAAGCCTCTGCGCCGCGATCACCCAGACCAGCCCCGACGCGCTGGAGGGACTGGCGGCCTTTCTCGAGAAACGGCCGCCGCGTTTTCGCTGAGATCGTGAATCACCCGGCCATTCCCCGCCGCGACTCGGGGCGCCAAGGGCAGGCCGCGCGCCAAAGTCGCCCCTTGCATTGTCCACGCTGAACGAACAAACCGACGGCCGGTTCCGGTCTGTTTCGCGATAGGTCGGCGCTTGCCTGCTTTTTGCCCCAAAATGCCTCGTAGTGCTCGGTTTTCGTTGAATTTGCCCCCTTTTTGACACGATGTGTTAAGGTGAAGACGGTCGGCAGAGAGCGATGGATCGCCAGCCGCCGGAAAGACCGGAAAGCGGGCGGACAAGCCACCTCTCCGGGTAACGAGTGGCAGCGGTGCCCGCACCGCGATGGACTGAAGGATCGATCCGGGACGACGTGCAGGCTGCCAGGTCGCACCGCCCCAACCAGGGATCGAAGGCATTGCGAAGGGGAGCAATGATGAAGGACTTTGCGAGAGACGAGGCGGCGCTGGCCGATGTCTTGCGGGACGGGCTGATCCCGGTCCCGGCAGCGCGCGCGCCCCTGGGCCTCGGCAAGGTCCGCACGGCCTATGACGCCTGGGGCAAGCGCGCCCTCGACATCGCGCTGGTGCTTCTGACGCTGCCCGTCACCCTGCCGGTGATCGTCCTCATGGCGACGGCCCTCTGGCTGGAGGGCGGCTCGCCCTTCTACCGGCAGGACCGTCTGGGCCGGAATGGCCGCCGCTTCTCGATCGTGAAGCTGCGCACCATGGTGCAGAATGCCGACCGGATGCTGGAGGATTGCCTGGCGCGCGATCCCGAGCTGCGCCGCGAATGGGAAGAAACCCAGAAGCTGAAGGT
>SBFT01000381.1 GCA_006227805.1 Paracoccaceae bacterium | reverse complement strand
CGATCGAAGGCGCGGCGGGCGGCCTGAACCGCGCGGTCGACCGCGGTCGCGTCGTCCTCGACCAGGATCGAGACCTGCGCGCCGGTCGCCGGATAGAAGACCGGCAGGTCGGGCCCGCCGCCGCCCGAGGGCGCGCCGCCGGCCCAGCCGGTCACGCGGGCAGGAGGAACGATCGGCAACTCGAAACTCATGGGGTCGGGGCCTTTCTGTCGGGTGGGTTCATCACAGCGCCTCGGCCCGGCGCAGGCCCTCGATCATCGAGGATCGCAGCAGGAAGTCGCGCGCGGCCTGCGGATCGGCGGCGATGGCCTGCAGCCGCGCGAGTTCCGCCCGCCGCCTTGCGGGATCGGTCGCGTTCATCCGGGCGCGGTTCTGGTCGGCCTGCCCAACGATGTCGTCCCGCGCGATCGCGCGGCGCTTGCGTTCGTAGTCGTCGAGGATCAGGTCCGGCGCGCCCTGCGCGACCCGGATCAGCAGGTCGGCCAGGGCGAAGGCGTCGTGGATGCCGCCATTCATGCCCATGCCGCCCTTGGGGCTGTTGAGATGCGCCGCGTCCCCCGCCAGGAACATCCGGCCCCGGCGATAGGTCGAGGCGACGCGGCGGTGAACCTTGTAGATGCGCTTTTCCCGGATATCCATGTCCCGTGCCGCCGGAACGATACGGGCGACGGCGGCGCGGATGGCTGCGTCCTCCAGTGCGGCTTCCGGGGTCTGGCCGATCTCGGGATGGAGCGAGACGCGCCAGATGTCCGGCAACCGCAGGAGCGAGACCGTCCCGCCCTCGGTCCAGATGTAGTTGACGCCCGACAGGCCCGGCAGATGGTCCTCGAACGGAAAGGGCGTGGTGACGAGGATGGTGTTTTCCGGATAGGCCCCGCCCTCCCAGGCGGCGCCGACCGCCGCGCGCACCAGCGACCGCGCCCCGTCGCAGCCGATCAGCACGCTGCCGCGCACCGGCCCGTCCGAGAGCCGGACGCTGACGCCGTCCTCGTCCTGATCGACGGCGAGGACCGGGGTCGAGAAGCGGACGACGCCCGCGGGCAGGCGCGCCAGCAGGGCGCGGCTCAGTTCGGCCTGGCGGCATTGCAGGCGATAGGGATGGGCGGTGTCGTCCTTCAGGACCGAGAGATCGAACTCGGCCCTCTCGCCGGTCTCGTGCAGGCGGATCTGCCAGGTGGGCGTGATCCGGCCGTGGGCGATCAGATGCGCGGTGATGCCGCTTTCGTCGAAGAGGTCCAGCGTCGGCGGGTGGAAGGTCGAGGCGCGCAGCTGGTCGGCGATCTGCGCCTCGGTCTCGAAGACGCGCACGGGCAGGCCCGCCTGCGACAGGCGCCAGGCCAGCGTCAGGCCGATCGGGCCCGCCCCGACGATCAGCACCGGGTCGCGTGTCAGATCCATCCTTGCCGTGTTCCCCTTGACGCCCGAACGCCCCTGTCCCGTCGGCGACTATAGCACGGCTCGGCCGCCCGGACAGGCCCGCTCGTCACGGCACCGACCGGCGGCGCGCGCCGGGCTGGGGCGGGTCGTTGGGCGGGCCCGCGAAGCACTGGGCGATCTCGAGCCAGCGCCGCGCGCCGGGTCCCGTCGCCCGCAGGTCGGTATCGGCGGCGGCGCGCGTCTGGGCGGCGGTCTGGCAGAAGGCCAGCGCGCTGCCGTCCAGGCGGTCGGGGGCGTCCGGATCGTTCCAGGTCCAGACCGCGCCGGAAGGTGCCGTCAGCCGGACATGCGGCGGCGGGTCGGGCGGCTCCTCGCCGCGGTTGCGGAAGGCGAAGGGGATGGTGACGACGCCCAGATGGGCGATGTTGCGCAGGCGGTCGTCCTCGGGCCGCTCGCAGCCCAGAAGGTCGAAGATCGCCTGGCCATGGGCCCAGGTCTCCATCTGGCGCGCGGTGATCGACGAGCGCGCCGACATCGACGGGCCGAACCACGCCAGCCGCGCCTTCGGGTCGGCTGCGGCGAAAGCGTCGGCCAGCGTCTGGGCCCCCCGCAGCCAGGCATCGCGCAGGGCCGGGCCCGCGAGGTTTCCGATCCAGCCGCGCTGGCTGTCCAGGATCGACACGCCCTGCGACCATTGGCGCAGGATCGGCCCGGCGAAGGACTGGAACTGCGCCTCGCCCTGCAGGGCAGCACCGGCCGCGGCGTTGAAGATGTGCAGATGGCCCAGGATGTCGTCGATGCTCCAGCCCTTGAAGAGGGTGGGGCGGGCATGATCGGCGGCAGTCAGGCCCGTCAGGGCCGCGGCCAGCACGTGCGTCTCGGTGTGGAAATCGCGGGCTTCCTGCATCGGGCCCCCTTCATTCGGCGGGCGCGAAGCCCACGATCAGCTGGCGCAGGCCCAGGGCCGCGCCTGCGAAGATCGCGAGGCAGGCGACCGGTGCGCTGTAGGCCAGAAGCGAAAACGCCGACAGTCCCTGTCCGACGCTGCAGCCCACGGCCAGAACGGCACCCGGCCCCATCAGCGCCGCACCCAGCATCTGGCGGCGCAATTCGCGCGGGTCTTCGCAGGCCTCCCAGCGGAAACGGCCCTTGCGCAGCGATCCCAGGAACGCGCCCAGGACCACCCCCGTGACCGAGCCCACGCTGAAGGACAGCGCGGTCCCCGAGGCGGTCATCAGGTAGAACATCGTGTCGCCCAGGGGGGCCGCGAAGGAATGGCTCTGGATCGGTTCCGCGGCGAAGCCGTGATCGGCGATCCACTGGGTTCCGAGCCAGCCGCTGACGATGGCGAGGCCCACGACCGCGCCCCAGATCACGTGCGAGGGCGAGGCCCGCATCGCCCGGCTGGTCAGGGCAAAGCCCACCAGGACCAGCCCGATCGATGCGGCCGCGATCCAGGCCGCCTCGCCGAAGGCCGCCCGCAGGGGCGTCAGCGCGCCCTGCAGATGGGCCGAGCCCTCGATCACCGGGAACAGCGTCACCCGCAATTGCGCCAGCGGACCCGACATGGCGACATAGGTTGACAGGCCCATCACCAGCACGATCACGAAGGACCGCAGATCGCCGCCCCCCAGCCGCGCCAGCGCGCCGTAGCCGCAATTGCCCGACAGCGCCATGCCGTAGCCGAACATAAGCCCGCCGACGATCGTGCCGAGCGGGTTCCAGCGCTGGTCGAGATAGGGGCTGACACCGGGATCGAGCAGGCCCGCGCCGATCGCCGACTGCGTGCCCAGGATCGCCACCCCGATGGCCACCGCCCACATCCGGAGCCGCCGGTCATCCGAGGAATAGAGCGCGTCCTCGATCGCGCCCAGGGTGCAGAAGCGTCCGATCCGCGCGGCAAGGCCCAGAAGCACGCCGCCGAGAAGGCCCACCAACGCGGCAGCGTTGGCCTCTCCCATGAAATCCAGCATCGGCTCCTCCCCGCCGGACCAGGGCGAGGGGTCCGGCTCAGTCGTCCTTCCTGCAGAACAGGTCGTAGACCACTTCGATGATTTGCCGTGGGCGGTCGTCTGTCAAGCTGTAGTAGATGGTCTTGCCGTCGCGGCGCGGCGTGACGAGGCCCTCGAGGCGCAGGCGCGACAGCTGTTGCGAGACCGCGGCCTGGCGCGCCGACAGGAGGTCTTCCAGCTCGGTCACCGATTTCTCGCCCGAGGCCAGGTGGCACAGGATCATCAGGCGCCCCTCGTGGCTGATCGCCTTGAGGAAGTTCGACGCCAGCTGCGCGTTGTCCATCATCTTCTCGAGGTCTTCGGCGCAGGTATTCTCGTCGAAGACGGGTAGTTTGGATTGCTTGTCCAGCATCGCGTTCAGCATCTCGGTCGGCTCGCTTCGCCCAGTATATACGTCCGGACCACGCACTTATCCACCTGTTTGAGGGGCCTTGCCCGCGCGGTCCAGCATGGCGCCCAGAAGGCCCCAGAAAAAGTCCTCGCCCGGATAGCCTTCCAGCCGGTCGACCTCGACGCCATCGCGCAGAAGCACGAAGGTGGGCGTGAAGCGCAGGCGGGACCTCAGCGTGATCCCCTCGGGCAGGGCGGTGTCGATGTCGTGGCGCAGCAGCGGCGCGGCGCGTCCCTCGGCGGTCAGCGGATATTCGGGCGCGACCTCGGCGTTCCAGCGCGCGCACCACATGCAGCCGGCCTCCTCGGCCATGAGCAACGTCATTTCGGCGCGCGCGGACAGGGGGGCGACCACCAGCGCAAGGACGAACAGCAGGGCGCGGACGGGTCGCATGTCAACTCCGATTGACGGACGTCATTCAATAAAGATAATTTGAATATGTGAATGAATCAAGGGAGGACTGGCCGTGCTGGACGTGACCTATCTGGGCGCGCTGGCCGCGGGATTGCTGTCCTTCCTGTCGCCCTGCATCCTGCCGATGGTGCCGTTCTACCTGAGCTATCTCGCCGGGGCGGGGATGAACCAGATCACCGCCGAAGGCAAGGTGCCGCCCGCCGTGCGCACGCGCGCGGTGCTGGCCGCGACCGCCTTCGCCGCCGGGGTGATCACCATCTTCGTGGGGCTCGGCGCCTCGGCCACGCTGTTCGGGCAACTGGTGCGCGACTGGTTCGACGTGCTGCGCTGGGTGGCGGCGGCGATCATCATCGCGATGGGGCTGCATTTCCTCGGTGTCATCCGGATCGGCCTTCTCTATCGCCAGTTCCGGGCCGATGCCGGCAACGTCGCCGATGTCAGCCTTGCGGGCGCCTACGTGATCGGCCTGGCCTTCGCCTTCGGCTGGACGCCCTGCGTCGGACCGGTGCTGGCGGCGATCCTGTTCACCGCCGCCGGGGCCGAGAACGCCCTGCGCGGCGCCAGCCTTCTGTTCACCTACGGGGCGGGGATGACACTGCCCTTCATCCTGGCGGCGCTGTTCGTGGGGCCGTTCATGCGCTGGATGGCGGGGTTCCGCAAACATCTGGGCAAGGTGGAGAAGGCGATGGGCGTCCTGCTGATCGCCTTCGGCATCCTGATCGCCACGGACAGCATAAACTACATCGCGCAATGGATGCTGGAGACATTCCCCGTCTTCATGTCGATCGGCTAGGGAGGAGCTGAACATGACACGATTTCTGACGCTGGCGGCGGCCCTGATCATGGGGCTGGGCCTGTCCGGCCCGGCCAGGGCGGCCGAACTGGGCGAGGATGGTCTGCACAAGACCGAATGGATGCGCGACACCTTCAAGGACCTGCGCGAGGACCTGGCCGAGGCCAATGCGGAGGGCAAGCGCCTGGTGCTGTTCTTCGAACAGCGCGGCTGCATCTACTGCACCAAGATGCACGAGGAGGTCTTTCCCCGTCCCGAGATCGGCAGCTACATCGCCGAGAACTACTTCGTGGTGCAGCTGAACCTGCATGGCGACATCGAGGTGACCGATTTCGACGGCGAGGTCCTAAGCGAAAAGCGGATGGCGCGGAAATGGAACGTGCTGTTCACGCCGACGATTCTTTTCCTGCCCGAAGAGGTGTCCGAGGATGCATCCGCAGCGCAGGCCGCGGTGGCGGTGATGCCCGGGGCTTTCGGCGCGGGCACCACGCTCGACATGTTCACCTGGGTCCGGGAAAAGCGTTACGAGCTTGACGGGGATGAGGATTTCCAGCGCTACCACGCGCGCCGCATCCAGGAACGCGCCAACGGCAGCACCGACTGATCCGATGCTGCAGGTGCAAACTAATTCACACTTGTGAATTTGTTGTTGCGTCCGGTTTCCACTGTGCGCTACGGTATGCAAAAGCGTGAAGGGAGGAGTCATGCGGAAAGTCCTTGGAACACTCGGCCTGTGCGTCGCGATGGCCGGAATGGCGGCCGCGGAAGAGATCGCTCCGGCGGCTGTGGTCTATGACGACTATGGCGCGGTCGAGCAGTCCCTGACCGGGGTGCCCGGCGATCCGGCCCGCGGGGCCGAGACGATGGTCAACCGCGGCAAGGGCAATTGTCTCGCCTGCCATCAGGTGACGGCGCTCGAAAGCGCGCAGTTCCACGGCGAGGTGGGCCCGTCGCTCGATGGCGCCGGCGACCGCTGGAGCGAAGCCGAGTTGCGCGGACTGGTCTCGAACGCCAAGAAGACCTTCGACGGCACGATCATGCCGGCCTTCTACAAGACCACCGGCTTCATCCGTCCGGGCGACGCCTTCACCGGCAAGGCCCCGGAGACCCCCGAACTGCCGCCCTTGCTGACGGCACAGGAAATCGAGGACGTCGTCGCGTTTCTGGCGACGTTGAAGGACTAGATCTGAAACAGCACCGGCGCGGGGCCTTCATCGCCCGCGTCGCCCGAACAAAGGAGATCCGGAATGCAATTCTCTCGTCGTCAGGCGCTGGCCCTCGGACTGGGCGCCGCAGCAATGGCCGCGCTGCCCATGGGCGCGCAGGCCGCAACCACCGATGAACTGATCCAGGCCTTCACCGGCGGAGCGCCGATGGCCGACAGCGGCGTCACCATCACCGCCCCCGAGATCGCCGAGAACGGCAACACCGTTCCGATCGAGGTCTCTGCCCCCGGCGCGGTGTCGATCATGGTTCTGGCCACGGGCAACCCGGTCCCGCCGGTCGCGACCTTCAACTTCGGCCCGCTGGCCGCCGCGCAGACGGCAGCGACGCGCATCCGCCTGGCGCAGACCCAGGACCTGGTCGCCGTGGCCAAGATGGCGGACGGCAGCTTTGCCCGCACCCAGGCGACCGTGAAGGTCACCATCGGCGGCTGCGGCGGCTGACCCAGGCGAACCCGAGGCATAAAGGAGACAAACGACATGGCAACTGGTGTCAAACCCCGCGTCAAGGCCCCCAAGACCGCTGCTGTCGGCGAAGCGGTCACCCTGAAGACGCTGATCAGCCACACGATGGAAAGCGGCCAGCGCAAGGACGGCAGCGGCAACGTGATCCCGCGCTCGATCATCAACCGCTTCACCTGCGACTTCAACGGACAGAACGTCATCGACGTGACGCTGGAACCGGCGATCTCGACCAACCCCTATTTCGAGTTCGCCGCCATCGTGCCCGAGGCAGGCGAGTTCAAGTTCACCTGGTACGACGACGACGGCTCGGTCTACGAGGATGTCCAGTCGGTCGCGATCGCCTGACATGCAGCGCAATAGGGAGGAGCACGGCATGAAACAGGCGACATGGACCACCCGTCTGGCGCTGACCGCGGTCGCGGCACTGATCGCGGCCCCGGCCATGGCGGATGAAAACGCCAAGCTGATCGTGAACGGCGAGATCGAGATGATCACAGAAGCGCCCGCGCCCGAGCACATGGAGAACATGTCGATCATCCGCTCGGGCTGGACCTTCCGCACGTCGGAAACCCAGGCGCTCCAGATGGACGACTTCGAGAACCCGGGAATGCCGGCGGTCGACCAGGCGGCGGAAGCCTGGAACACCGTGGAAGGCACCGCGGGCAAGTCCTGCTCGAGCTGCCACGAAAGCGTCGAGGACAGCATGAAGGGCGTCCGCGCGGTCTATCCGAAGTGGAACGCGCAGGCGGGTGAAGTCCGCACCCTGGCCATGCAGATCAACGACTGCCGCACCACCAACATGGGCGCCGAAGCGTGGAAATACGCAGGCCCCGAGTTGACCGCGATGGAGGCCCTGATCTCGGTCCAGTCGCGCGGCATGCCGGTCAACGTCGCCATCGACGGCCCGGTCAAGGCGATCTGGGAGCAGGGCAAGGAGATGTATTATACCCGCTACGGACAATTGGAGCTGAGCTGCGCCAATTGCCACGAGGACAATTACGACAACCTCATCCGGGCGGACCATCTCAGCCAGGGCCAGATCAACGGCTTCCCGGTATATCGACTGAAGAACACCCGCCTGAACAACGCGCATGACCGCTTCCGCGGCTGCATTCGCGATACCCGCGGCGAGACCTTCAGCGTCGGCAGCCC
>SBFT01000396.1 GCA_006227805.1 Paracoccaceae bacterium | reverse complement strand
CAGGAGATCAATGGGCAGACCGATCAACCTGGCCCTTCAGGGCCAGGAGATCAATGGGCAGACCGATCAACCTGGCCCTTCAGGGCGGCGGCGCGCATGGCGCCTTCACCTGGGGCGTGCTCGACCGGCTGCTGGAGGGCGGCGAGGTCGAGATCGCGGGCATTTCCGGCACCTCGGCGGGCGCGTTGAATGGCGCGGCGCTGAAGGCGGGGCTGCTTGCGGGCGGGCGGGAGGCGGCGCGCGAGAACCTCGACTGGCTCTGGGAGCAGGTGGGCGCGGTGGGCGACCTGCGCCTGCAGGGCTGGATGACCGGCATCGATCCCGGGGTGGTGTCGCGGGCGCTGGAATATTCGCTGCCCTATGCCATGGCCGAGACCTGGTCGCGGATGGTGTCGCCCTATGCCTATGGGCCGCTCTGGCGCAACCCGCTGCGGGGGATCGTCGAGCGGTTCGATTTCAGCCGCGTCTGCGCCGCGACCGGCCCGCGTCTGTTCATCTGCGCCACGCGGGTGCGCACCGGCAAGATCCGCGTCTTCGAGGGGGACGCGATCACCACCGACGCGATCCTCGCCTCGGCCTGCCTGCCGACGCTGTTCCAGGCGGTCGAGATCGACGATCCCGAGACCGGGCGGCGCGAGGCCTATTGGGATGGCGGCTATACCGGGAACCCCGCGCTCTTTCCGCTGTTCGGGGACGGGTTGCCGCCCGATCTGGTGGTGGTCAACATCAACCCGCTGGAACGCGAGGCCCTGCCGGTGACGCCCCAGCAGATCCAGAACCGGATCAACGAGATCAGCTTCAATTCGTCTCTCCTGCGCGAATTGCGCGCGATCGCCTTCGTGCAGCGCCTCCTGGACGAGGGGGCGATCGGTGAGGGGCGCATGGCGCGCGTCCATGTCCACATGATCGCGGATGACGGGCTGATGAACGAGCTCAGCGTCGCGACCAAGCTGGTGCCGACGCCGCCCGTCCTGGCGCGGCTGAAGGCGGCGGGGCGCGCGGCGGCCGAACGGTTCCTGGCGCTTCACCTGGACGATGTCGGGCAGCGCGGCAGCGTCGATCTGCCGGGCATGTTCGGCTGATCAGCGCCGCGCGCGTTTTTCGACCGCGGCCTTGGCCTCTTTCCCGTTGGGATAGACGAGGCCCGCCGAGATCACCAGTTTCGCCGCATCCTCGATCGTCATCTGGAGTTCGATGATGTCGTCCTTCGGGAAGAACAGGAGAAACCCCGAGGTCGGGTTCGGCGTCGTCGGCACGAAGACCGAGACCATGTCGCCCTCGACCCGTGCCTTTTCGGTGATCTCGCCCTTGGCCTCGGTCGAGATGAAGCCGATGGCCCAGATGCCCCTGCGCGGATATTCCACCAGGCAGGCCTTCTCGAAGTTGCGTTCGGATTGCGCGAAGACCGTCTCGGCGATCTGCTTGATCCCGGAATAGATCGAGCGCACGACCGGCGTGCGGTTCACGAGGCTTTCCGCCCAGCGGATCAGCGACCTCCCGATCAGCCCCTTGGCGACCCAGCCCACGATCACCGTGAAGATCAGGAAGATGATCACGCCTATGCCGCGCAGGTTGATGCCGATATACTGGTCCGGCCTGAACTGGTGCGGCACCAGCGGCAGCACCCAGCCGTCGATCCAGCCGATCACGGTCCAGATCAGCCAGATCGTCAGGCCGATGGGCGCGATCACGATCAGTCCCGTCAGGAACGACGCGCGCAGGCCGGCGAAGAGACCCCGCTTCGGCGGGGGCGGAGTGTCATCGAAGGGGGTGGTCATGGTCCGTCCCTGAAGTCTGGGCAGAACCTAAGCGTTAAGCCTGGCCGCGACAATGGCCCGAATGCGGGCTTACGCGCGGTCTTGCCCGGGTCTGCCCAGGGCGCAGGCGATCCGCGCGCCAAGGCGCGCATTGTTCAGCACCAGTGCGATGTTGGCGCTGAGCGAGCGGCCCTCGGTCAGCTCGTAGAGGCGGCTCAGCAGGAAGGGCGTCACCGCCTTGCCGGCGATGCCCCGCGCCTGCGCCTCGTCCTGCGCGCGCGCGATCAGCGGCGCCAGCACCTCGGCCGCGATCTCGTTCGCCTGCGGGATCGGGTTCGCCACCAGCTGGCCCCCCGGCAGGCGAAGGAGGCCCCGCATCCGATGCGCCGCCGCGATCAGGGCGGGGTCGTCCATCCGCAGGGGTGCCTTCAGCCCCGAGGACCGCGACCAGAAGGCGGGAAACGCGTCCTGTCCCACCGCGATCACCGGCACGCCCAGCGTCTCGAGCACTTCCAGCGTCTTGGGCAGGTCGAGGATCGCCTTCGCGCCCGCCGCCACCACCGTCACCGGCGTCTGCGCCAGTTCCTGAAGATCGGCCGAGATGTCGAAACTGGTCTCGGCGCCCCGGTGCACGCCGCCGATGCCACCGGTGGCGAAGACGTCGATGCCCGCCAGACGCGCGGCGATCATGGTCGCGGCGACGGTCGTGGCGCCGGTCCCCCCGGTGGCCAGGCAGGCCGCCATGTCGGCGCGGCTGAGTTTCGCGACCCCCTTCGCCTGTGCCAGCGCCTCCAGCTGCGCGGGCGACAGCCCCACATGCAGACGGCCCTCGATCACCGCGATGGTGGCGGGGCAGGCGCCCGCGCCGCGTACCGCGTCCTCGACCGCGCGTGCGACCTCGAGGTTTTGCGGCCAGGGCATCCCGTGGGTGATGATCGTGCTCTCCAGCGCCAC
>SBFT01000337.1 GCA_006227805.1 Paracoccaceae bacterium | reverse complement strand
TCCCCTGCCCCGACCCTGGATGATCTGAGATGAACCTGACCCCCCGCGAGAAGGACAAGCTGATGGTGGCCATGGCGGCCGAGGTGGCGCGCCGGCGCCTGGCCCGCGGCGTCAGGCTGAACCATCCCGAGGCGATCGCGCTGATCACCGACGCGGTGGTCGAGGGCGCGCGCGACGGGCGCAGCGTGGCCGAGATGATGGAGGCGGGCGCGCAGGTCATCACGCGGGACCAATGCATGGAGGGCGTGCCCGAAATGATCCACGAGGTGCAGGTCGAGGCGACGTTCCCGGATGGAACGAAGCTCGTCACGGTGCACAATCCCATCCGGTAGGACATGTGCGTATTTGAAACCAGAAAGAAGCGGGAGCGATCTTGATGAGACACCTTTCGATCCTGGCGGCCGCGGCGGCGGCGTCGCTTGCAGCGCTGCCCGCGGCGGCGCATGTGGGAGAAGGCCCGCATGTCCATGGCGACCAGGTGGGCGCGCTGATGGTGGGTCTTGCCATCATCGTCGCCGCGGGCGGCGTGGCCGCGATCCGTCTGCGTGCCGGAAAGCGGCGGAAATGATCCCGGGCGAGATCTTTCCCGCGCCGGGCGACCTGGTCTTGAACGCGGGCCGCGAGGCGGTCACGCTGATGGTCGCCAATACCGGCGACCGGCCGGTGCAGGTGGGTTCTCATTACCATTTCGCGGAGGCGAATTCCGCGCTCGAGTTCGACCGGGAGGTGGCCCGGGGCATGCGGCTGGACATCGCCGCCGGCACCGCCGTCCGGTTCGAACCGGGACAGCGCCGCGAGGTGCGCCTGATCCCGGTGGCGGGCGCGCGACGGATCTTCGGGTTCAACCAGCAGGTCATGGGCGATCTGTGAGGTGACAGAGCCGGGGGCACAGCCCGCCCATCCGGACATTTGAAACGCGAGGCAACGATGGCAACTGTCTCCCTGCTTTCCGACGAAGCGGCCGGCCCCGAGGCGCTGGCGGTTTTCGACGACATCCGCGCGACGCGGGGGACGGATTACGTCAACGCCTTCTGGCGCGCGCTGGCGCATGATCCGGCACTTCTGCGGGCGACGTGGGAGCGGCTGAAGGTCGTGATGGGGCCGGGGGAGATCGACCCGCTGCTCAAGGAGATGATCTACATCGCCGTCTCGACCGCGAATGGCTGTTCCTATTGCGTCCATTCCCACACGGCTGCGGCGAAGGCAAAGGGGATGACGGCGGCGCAGCATGGCGAATTGCTGGCCGTGATCGGCATGGCGATGCAGACGAACGGGATCGCGACCGCGCTGCAGGTGCCGGTGGACGAGGTGTTCGAGGCGTGAGGGCGGCGAACGGCAGAAGGCGCAGGCCGCCGCGCCCCGGACCTGTCTCAGCCCGCGTCGGGCAAGGGCCGCAGGCTGCGCAGGTAGAGGATGATCGCCGACAGATCGTCATCCGTCATGCGTGCAAGGAAGCCATAGGGCATCGGCGGCAGCATGGGCGATCCGTCGGGGCGCAGGCCTTCGGTGATCATGCGGCGCAGGTCGTCATCGGTGAAGCCCGCGACCCCGTCCGCGTGGCTGGTGATGTTCGGCGCGATGCTGACGCCCCAGGGGCCGTGGAACTCGAAACCGCCGCGGCCCAGATCGGTCTCGAGAAGCGGGCCCTGCGGCCCCATGGGCGTGTGGCATTCCATGCAATGCGCCACGGGTCCCGCGAGATAGGCGCCGTATTCGACGGTCACACCCGGCGCGGGCGCACTGACCGAGGCGACCGGCGGGCCATAGGCGGGCGGAAGCGGAATGTTGTAGGTCGAGGAGCCTGGCTCGTTGGCGACAGCAGGCACGGTGCGCAGGAACATCACGATCGAGGCGAGGTCCTCGTCGCCGAGACCGCGATACATAGCGAAGGGCATGGGCGGGCCGATCAGGCTGCCGTCGGGGCGAATGCCCTCGCGGATGGCACGGGCAAGCTCGGGATCGCTCCACCCGGCCACGCTGCCACCGGGCGTGATGTTGGGGGCGATGGCCGTGAATGCATCGTTCTTGTCGACGAGGCGTCCCGCCAGTTCCTGATCCAAGACGAAACCGTCAGGACCCATCGGCGTGTGGCAATTGCCGCAACCGGCAGGACCTCGCACCAGATACGCGCCGCGTTCCACGCTCGGACCTGCAGCGACGGCCGTGCCCAGAAGGCAGGCCGCGAGTGTCAGGACTGCCTTCTTCATGGCGTCCCCTCCCTGTTTGAAGAGCACCGGGCGCACAGCCCGGCGCCCGAAAAGTCCGCGCCCAACTGGCGCGGCCCGTCAAGTCTAGGAACGCCCTGCCCGGCCTGTCAACGCTGCTCAACCCCAAGGATCTGACCCATGCCCGCAACAATCTCCCGCCGCGACTATGCCGCCATGTTCGGCCCCACAACGGGCGACCGGGTGCGTCTGGCCGATACCGACCTGATCATCGAGGTGGAGCGCGACCTGACCGCGCTCAACGTGGGTGCGGCGATGAACGGGGGCACCGGCCCGAACGCCGCGACCTATGGCGAGGAGGTGAAGTTCGGCGGCGGCAAGGTGATCCGCGACGGGATGGGGCAATCGCAGGTGACGCGGGCGGCGGGGGCGGTGGATACCGTCATCACCAACGCCCTGATCGTCGACCATACCGGCATCTACAAGGCGGACGTCGGATTGAAGGACGGGCGGATCGCGAAGATCGGCAAGGCCGGGAACCCCGACACCCAACCGGGCGTCGACATCATCGTCGGCCCCGGCACCGAGGCCATCGCGGGCGAGGGGCGCATCCTGACCGCGGGCGGTTTCGACAGCCATATCCATTACATCTGCCCCCAGCAGATCGAGGATGCGCTGCATTCGGGCCTGACCACGATGCTGGGCGGCGGGACAGGGCCCGCGCATGGGACGCTGGCCACCACCTGCACGCCGGGGCCCTGGCATATCGGGCGGATGCTGCAGGCGGCCGACGCCTTCCCGATGAACCTGGCCTTCGCGGGCAAGGGCAACGCCTCGCTGCCCGCGGCGCTCGAGGAGCAGATCCTGGCGGGTGCCTGCGCGCTGAAGCTGCATGAGGACTGGGGCACGACGCCCGGCGCCATCGACTGCTGCCTGAGCGTCGCCGATGCCTGGGATATCCAGGTGATGATCCATACCGACACCCTGAACGAGAGTGGCTTCGTCGAGAACACGGTGAAGGCGCTGAAGGGCCGCACCATCCACGCCTTCCACACCGAAGGCGCGGGCGGCGGGCACGCGCCCGACATCATCAAGATCTGCGGGGAAGAGTTCGTCCTGCCCTCGTCCACCAACCCCACGCGGCCCTTCACGGTGAACACGGTGGAAGAACATCTCGACATGCTGATGGTCTGCCATCACCTGTCGAAGTCGATCCCGGAGGACGTGGCCTTCGCGGAATCCCGCATCCGGCGCGAGACGATCGCGGCCGAGGACATCCTGCACGACATGGGGGCCTTTTCCATCATCGCGTCCGACAGCCAGGCCATGGGCCGCGTGGGCGAGGTGATCATCCGCACCTGGCAGACCGCCGACAAGATGAAGAAGCAGCGCGGCCAACTGCCCGAGGAGACCGGCGACAACGACAATTTCCGCGTCCGCCGCTATATCGCGAAATACACGATCAACCCCGCCATCGCGCATGGGATCAGCCACGAGATCGGCAGCATCGAGGAGGGCAAGCGCGCGGATCTGGTCCTGTGGAACCCGGCCTTCTTCGGGGTCAAGCCGGAAATGGTGCTGATCGGCGGCACCATCGTCTGCGCCCAGATGGGCGACCCCAACGCCTCGATCCCGACGCCGCAGCCGGTCTACTCGCGGCCCATGTGGGGCGCCTATGGCCGCTCGGTCGAGCGCAGCGCCGTGATCTTCGTGTCCGCCGCCGCGCAGGATGCGGGCGTCCGCGAGACGCTGGGCCTGGCCAAGGACACCCTGCCCGTGCGCAACACGCGCGCGATCGGCAAGAAGGACCTCAGGCTCAACACCGCCACGCCCCATGTCGAGGTGCATCCCGAAACCTACGAGGTGCGCGCCGACGGCGAATTGTTGACCTGCCAGCCCGCAGAAGTGCTACCCATGGCGCAGAGGTATTTCCTGTTCTGAGGGGAGAAGACATGACCGACCGCATCAACCCGAAGGGGATGTACAACAGCCTGCAATACGGATTTTCCCATGCCGCGGTGTCGGAACCCGGGCGTCTGCTGCACCTTGCGGGGCAGGTCGCGTGGGACAGGGACGCAAACCTGGTGGGGCCGGGCGACTTGGGCGCGCAGGCGCGGCAGGCGCTGGCGAACCTGGGCGAGGTTCTGGCGGATCAGGGCCTGGGGCCGCAGCACCTGGTGCGGCTGCGCACCTACGTGGTGAACCATTCGCCCGACAAGCTCGAACCCGTTGTTGGCGCGATGATGGAATTCTGGGGCGACACGATGCCTTGCGCGAATACCTGGATCGGGGTCCAGGCGCTGGCCCTGCCCGACTTCCTGATCGAGATCGAAGCCACCGCCGCGATGCCATGATGGATCGGGTGACATGCAAGGGCGCGGCGCTGGTCTTTTGCCTGGCAGCCGCGCCTGCCCTGGCCTGTCCCGGGCCGGGCGACGTCATGCAGGGCGTGGTGATGACGGCGCTCGACGGCACCACCGACACCTTTCTGCAGGTCTCGCCCGATTTCGTGCAGGGAACCTATCTGGATGGCGCGGGCGATGGGTCGCAATACCTGCTGATGCGGGGCGTCTACCTGGTCGAGGCCTTCGACATCGTCCAGGGCCAGGCCAGGCCCGAGACGCGCGCGGCCTATGCCTATCCGCCGGGCCCCGCGGATGTGCCGATGCCGGTGCCGGGCGGGCGTTGGGATACCGGTGTCACGGTCCTCGACCGGGGCGAAGTGCGCCAGATGCGCGAAAGCTTCGAGTTCGGGGCCGAGACGCGGATCACGATCGGCGAGTGCGGCTATCGGATGATCCCGGTGCTCGCCACCTATCACGACGAAGGCGGGTTCCAGGAACGGCTGCATTACCTGCCCGAGCTGGGATTTGCCTACCTGGCCGCCACGCTGGAACCCGGACAGGCCCCGGCGCCGGTGGTCTATGTCCGGATCGAGCTGGCCCGGCCATGATGCACGCCATGCAACCCCGGTATGTGAAAGAAGGACTGGTCATGATTGCTGACATATCCCATCTGATGCCCCGAGGGAGGACCGCAGAAACAGAGGTTCTCGAGGTTTCGAATGTCAAGTCTGTCCACCAACACGCAAGCCGCCAACAGCTCGGTCTTTGGCCTGATCGCGAGCGCCTTCCGCTCGATCGGCGAGGCGCTGATCGCAGCGTCCCCGGGCAATGCACGCCTGCTCCAGGTCGAGGCGCTGAACCGTCTCAGCGACGCGGAACTGGCCCGGCGCGGCCTGCGGCGCGAGGATATCGTGCGCCGCGTCTTCTCGGACATCTACTACATCTGAGACCGGCAGGCGGTGCCGCATGAGCGCGCCCGTCTCTGCCGGTCCCGGCCTGATCGCGCGCCACTATCACGGGCATGCCCATGGCGTGCCGGTGGATGCGGTATCGCTGGATTACGACGCGCGCTTCCTGCGCCGGAAGGTCCTGACGACCGAGGGCGGCAAGGCCCTGCTGGTCGATCTGGCGCAGACGACCTCGCTCGATCATGGCGGGGTGCTGGTGCTGGAAGGCGGCGGCGAGGTTGCCGTCATCGCGGCCGAGGAGCCGGTCCTGGAAGTGACCGGCCCCGACCTCGTGCGGCTGGCCTGGCACATCGGCAATCGTCACACCCCTGCACAGATCGCGCAGGACAGGATCTACATCAAGCCCGATCACGTGATCGCCGACATGCTGACGCGGCTGGGGGCCGGGCTGCGCGATGTGGTGCGCCCCTTCACGCCGGAAGGCGGTGCCTATGGGCACGGGCGCACACATGGACATGCACATGGACATTCGCATGGGCCCGGCGGCGGGCATGACCATGATCACGGCCACGATCACGACCATTCGCATGGCTGATCCGCTGCTGACCCTGCACCAGATGTTCTCGCCCGCCTTTCCGGTCGGGGCGTTTTCCTATTCCCACGGGCTGGAAACCGCGATCGCCACCGGGCGCGTCGGGGATGCGGCCGACTTGCGCGACTGGGTCTCGGCCGCGCTGGAGCATGGCGCGGGCTGGTCGGACGCCGTGCTGATCGCGCAGAGCGCGGGCGGCGAGGACCTGTCCGACCTGGCGCTGGCGCTGGCGGTGACGTCCGAGCGGCGGCTGGAGACAACGGCGCAGGGTGCGGCCTTCGCCGCGACCGTGCGGGATGTCTGGGGGGTGGACGTGTCGGACGCGCCCTATCCGGTCGCGGTGGGCCGCGCCGTCGCGGCCCTGGGTCTGCCGCCCGGCGATGCGATCCGCCTGTACCTGCAGGCCTTCGCCGCGACCCTGGTCAGTGTCGGCGTCCGCCTGATCCCCCTCGGCCAGACCGAAGGCCAGCGGCTGGTCCTGGCGCTGACGCCCCTGTGCGAGCGTCTGGCCGACGCGGCGCTGCTGGCCGATCTGGACGACCTGGGCGGCTTCGCCCCCGTGACCGAGATCGACGCGATGCGGCACGAGGTCCTGCCAAGCCGGGTGTTCCGGACATGAGCGGATGGGCGATCACAATCCTCTTGATCCCGGCGGCGGCGCTGCATCTGCTGTGGGCCATCGGCTACTGGATGCCGCTTCGGGACGAAGCGGCCCTGTCCCGCGCGGTGCTGGGACGCCGGGACGTCGCGCGGATGCCCGGCGCGGTGCCCTGCGCGCTGGTCGCGGTGGCGCTGTTCTTCGCGGCCCTTCTGCCGCACTGGACATGGTTTCCCGGGCGCGTGCCCTTGCTGGGCCTGATCGCGGCGGCGTTCGTGCTGCGCGGTCTTGCGGCCTATGCGCCGCCCTGGCGGCGGCTGGTCCCCGAGGAACCCTTCGCCACGCTGGACCGGCGGTATTACGGCCCGTTCTGCCTGACCCTCGGCATCCTGTTCCTGTTCACCTTCCTGGGAGTATCCTGACATGCCATCCCCGAACGGCCCCCTGCGCGTGGGCATCGGCGGCCCGGTGGGCGCCGGCAAGACGACACTGACCGCGGCCCTCTGCCGGGCCCTGCGCGACCATTTCTCGGTCGCCGCGATCACCAACGACATCTACACCCAGGAAGACGCCGAGGCGCTGATGCGGATGCAGGCGCTGCCTCTGGACCGGATCCGCGGCGTGGAGACCGGGGGCTGTCCGCATACCGCGATCCGCGAGGATGCCTCGATCAACATCGCCGCGGTGAAGGAGCTGAGCGCGAAATTCCCCGATCTCGACATCGTTCTGATCGAGAGCGGGGGCGACAACCTGTCGGCGACCTTCAGCCCGGAACTGGCCGACATCACGCTCTATGTCATCGACGTGGCCGCGGGCGAGGAAATCCCCCGCAAGGGTGGCCCGGCGATCACGAAATCGGACCTGCTGATCATCAACAAGACGGACCTCGCGCCTTATGTCGGCGCCTCGCTCGAGGTGATGGACCGCGACGCCACGCGGATGCGCGCGGGCCGCCCCTTCGTCTTCGCGCAGGTCAAGCACGGGATGGGGCTCGACAAGATCATCGGGCATATCTGCGCGATGGGCGGGCTGGACCTGCCCAGGGGCGTGGCGGCGGGCTGAGCGCCCTCAGAGGCCGAAACTGCCGTAAGGAATGAACCGCACGGGATCGCCCGGGCGGATATGGCACGCGCCGTCCCCGATCTCGACCAGGCCCTCGGCCCAGCTGAGCCCCCTCATCCGGCCCGATCCCCCGCCCCGGAACACCTCGGCCCGGCCCCCCCGCCTGCCCCCCCCCCGCCCTCCCCCCCGCCCCC
>SBFT01000210.1 GCA_006227805.1 Paracoccaceae bacterium | reverse complement strand
TCCTCGCGCAGCGCCTTGCAGGCCTGGGCGCCGGAGTAGTCGAACTCGCAGGCCTGGCCGATCACGATGGGGCCCGCTCCGATGATCATGATGGACTTGATATCGGTTCTCTTCGGCATGGCGTCACCCTGTGGCAGGGGCGCGTCCCCACGCGCCCAAATTGTCCCGCGTTATAGGGAAGGGGATCGCGGGCGCAAGAGGGCGTTGGCGCCACGGCGCGACGGGGGCGGGTTTCGCGCCCCTTTTGCCGGGACAGGCAGCGGCGGGGCGCAATCGTCCGCAATGGTCAGATTCTGTAAACTAAATTGGACAATATTGGCTTTACGGGGCGACGGGCGCGCGTGAACCTTCGGCGGGGCAGCATGGGGTTCACGCGCAATCCCCTAAAATCAAACCGTTTAAATGCCGTTATCACACTTGATGTATGTCAAGTTTTTCTGACAGCCTGCGTGGCAGGATACCCCGAAACAGGGAGTCCCGCGATGCGTATCCTCTTCATTCATCCCAATTACAGATCCGGCGGCGCCGAGATTGCCGGCACCTGGCCCCCGGCCTGGGTCGCCTATCTTTCGGGCCATCTGCGCGGTGCGGGGTTCGACGACATCCATTTCATCGACGCGATGACCGACAACGTCCCGGACGACGAACTGGGTCGGCGGATCGCGGCGCTGAAGCCCGACGTGGTGGGCGTGACCGCGATCACGCCCTCGATCTACCGCGCCGAGGACGTCCTGAAGCTGGCCCAGGAGAATGCGCCCGATGCGGTGCGCGTGCTGGGCGGCGTCCATGCGACCTTCATGTACAAGCAGGTCCTGAGCGAGGCGCCCTGGGTGGACGTGATCGTGCGCGGTGAGGGCGAGGAGATCTGCACCAATCTCATGGAGGCGATCCGCGATGGCCGCTGGCCCGCCGACCGCGCCAGGATCCAGGGTCTTGCCTTCCGCGACGGGGACGAGATCGTGGCCACGCCTGCCGCCTCGACGGTCAAGGACCTCGACGCGATCAATCCCGACTGGTCGATCCTCGAGTGGTCCAAATACATCTACATCCCGCTTGGGACGCGCGTCGCCATTCCGAACCTGGCGCGGGGCTGTCCCTTTACCTGTTCGTTCTGCTCGCAATGGAAATTCTGGCGCGACTACCGCGTGCGGGACCCCAGGAAAGTGGTCGACGAGATCGAGGATCTGGTCGTCAACCACGGGGTGGGCTTCTTCATTCTCGCTGATGAGGAACCCACCATCAATCGCAAGAAGTTCATCCAGTTCTGCGAGGAGCTGATCGCGCGCGACCTGCCGCGCCGGGTCAAGTGGGGCATCAACACGCGCGTCACGGATATCTACCGCGACCGCGAGTTGCTGAAGTTCTACCGCAAGGCGGGTCTGGTGCATGTGTCGCTCGGCACCGAAGCCGCAGCGCAGATGAAGCTGGATGTCTTCAACAAGGAGACGAAGGTCGAGGAGAACAAGACCGCGATCAGGCTTCTGCGCGAGGCCGACATCCTGGTCGAGGCGCAGTTCATCGTGGGCCTCGACAACGAAACGCCCGAGACGCTGGAGGAAACCTACCGGATGGCCTGGGACTGGCAGCCGGACCTGGCCAACTGGTCCATGTACACGCCCTGGCCCTTCACGCCGCTGTTCCAGGAACTGAAGGACCAGGTGCAGGTCTTCGACTTCTCGAAATACAACTTCGTCACCCCCATCATGAAACCCGCCGCGATGGAGCGGGGCGAGCTTCTGGACGGCGTGATGAACAATTACCGCCGCTTCTACATGAAGAAGGCGCTGTTCCATTATCCCTGGCGCGGCACCGGGTTCCGGCGGCGCTATCTGCTGGGCTGCCTCTACGCCTTCCTCAAGGCCGGTGTCGGGCGCACCTTCTATGACCTCGGCAAGGCGGGCTATTGGGGCCCGCAGACCAAGAACAGCGTGGATTTCCATTTCGACGAGACGCGCCAGATCGCCGAGGCGCAGATGGCCGACTGGGAGGCCAGCGCCGACAAGGCGGCGCGCGCCGCCGAACGGCGCGAGGCGGTCAAGGCCCAGATGAAGGAGCGCGCGACGGACCGCACCGAGGGCTTCAGGATGCCGAACGGGGCCCAGGTCAAGGCCTGTGGCGGCGGCACGGAGCAGATGGAGGACGTCTGACATGGGCTCGGCCGGCGCGCCCATGATCGGGCCCAACGCCATCCTGCAGATGGTGCCGGTGCTGGACCAGGTGGGCGGCGTCAGCCTGCGCCGGGAAATCCTGGCCCGGGCGGGCGTCTTCGAATTGCCCACGGGCGAGGAGATGATCCCCGAAGGCCCTGCCGCGCGTGTTCACCAGGAGGTCCGGCGCACCTTGCCCGATCTCGCCCCGGCGCTGGCCTGGGCGGCGGGACGGGCGACGGCGGACTACATCCTGGCCCATCGCATCCCCGCGCCCGCGCAGTGGTTGCTGAAACGCCTGCCCGCGCCCCTGGCCGCCTGGATGCTGGCGCGCGCGATCCGCGACCACGCCTGGACCTTCGCGGGTT
This sequence comes from Paracoccaceae bacterium, assembly GCA_006227805.1. Classification (GTDB taxonomy): domain Bacteria; phylum Pseudomonadota; class Alphaproteobacteria; order Rhodobacterales; family Rhodobacteraceae; genus JAGYKE01. The sequence continues at coordinate 226 of SBFT01000210.1, read as the reverse complement.
CGGGCGCGTTCCGGCTTGTCTCGAAGACCTGTTTCGAGATCGCCCACAATCCCGTGGTGCGGGGAGAGACCTCGGACCATCCCCTGTGCGACTGGCACGCGGCCGTCTTCGCGCGCCTGTTCCAGGTTCTGGTCCATCCCGACTACATCTGCGAGGAAACCGAATGCACCGCCGTGAATGGCGCGGTGTGCCGGTTCGAACTGCGGCGGATGCCGGGACGCCCCCG
>SBFT01000189.1 GCA_006227805.1 Paracoccaceae bacterium | reverse complement strand
TCGCTCTTCGCGTCGAACCACATGTCGACCATCACCGACGAAGAGGAACACGGGTTGTTCGTCCTGGTGCAATGCGGAACGGCCGGCGCCAGCCCGATCTGCCCGTAACCGGGCGCGCCGTGCGCCGTCTCGCCTCCGCGCTCTGCGTGATGATGGCCCTTGCCCCTCCGGCAGGGGCGCAGGTCGACCTGAGCATCCCGCAGGTGCGCGCGCTGGCGCAACAGGCGCTGGACGCGGGCGACACCGCCACCGCGATCCGGGCGGCGCGCGGCCTGCTGCAGGCCGATCCGCGCGACCCCTTCGCCTATTTCATCCTTTCGGGCGCCCATGCGCGCCAGGGCGACATCGCCCTCAGCCGCAAGGCCGCGGCCTATGCCTTCCGTTATTCCGACGACCCGCGCTCCAAGGTCGTCGCGGGCCAGCACGCCGCGCGCATGGCCCTGGCCGAGGAGCGCTTCGGCCTGGCCCAGATCTGGCTGCGACGCACCGCGATCCATGCGACCAGCCCCGCCGAGAAGGACCTGATCGCCCGCGACTACGGCGGCCTGCGCCGCCTCAACCCCTTCAGCCTGTCCTTCAGCACCGCGCTGCGCCCCTCCTCGAACGTCAACAACGGCTCCGAGGACAGCCTGCAGGTGATCGACGGCGTGCCCGTGACCGGCATCCTCAGCGGCACCGCGCAGGCGCTCTCGGGCGTGATCGCGACCGGCGACCTGACGCTCGGCTACCGGCTGGCCCGGACCGAGACCAGCCAGACCGGCATCGGCCTGCGGCTTTACGCGCGTCACGTCGCGCTGTCCTCCTCGGCGCAGGCGCAGGCACCCGGCGCGCGCAATTCCGACTTCGCCTCGCATTTCGCCGAAGCCACGCTGCGCCATGTCCGGGCGGCAGGCGACGGCGCCCTGGGCCTGACGGGGGCGGCGGGGCAATCCTGGTATGCGGGCAGTTCCACCTACCGCTTCGCGCGCGGCGGGATCGATTACCGCCACCCCCTGGGCGACGGCGCGGTCCTCAGCCTGGCCCTCTCGGTCGAGGAGCGGTTCAGCACCTCGGGCACGCGCTTCGACGCCACCAGCGCGACGCTCGGCGCAACGCTTGCGCAGGACCTGGCCAATGGCGACCGCCTGACCCTGTCCTTCGGCCTGCGCGACACGGACGCGGCCTTCGCCAACGACATATCCACCGCGATCTCGGCGCGGGCGGGCTATGCCTTCGGGCGGGCCTTCGGACCGGTCACGCTGGACGCGGCGCTGACTCTGGGGCATTCGGATTACCCGTCCTACATGTCGGGCTTCATCGTTGTGCCGGGCGGGCGGCAGGACAGGGCCGCCTATGCGGATCTGAACATGGTCTTCCAGGACCTGGACTACGCGGGCTTCGTGCCCTCGCTCCAGCTGCGCACCGGCGGCACCTGGTCCAATGACAGCCGGTTCGAGACGCGGGAAATCTCGGTCTCCTTCGGCATCCAGTCGCGGTTCTGACGCCGTCCTGCCCTCTGGCCTCCGGCCCGCGATGCGCTAGGATCAGGGTTCAGACCAGGGATTCCAACGGAACAAGGAACCGCGCCCATGTCGATCCGCTACCTGCACACGATGGTCCGCGTGAAGGACCTGGACGCCTCGATGGACTTCTACAAGCTCCTGGGCCTCGTCGAGACGCGCCGCTACGAAAGCGAACAGGGCCGCTTCACGCTGGTCTTCATGGCGCCGCCCGACCAGCCCGAATGCCCCGTCGAACTGACCTGGAACTGGGACGGCGACGACGGCCTGCCGTCGGACAGCCGCCATTTCGGGCACCTCGCCTATGCGGTCGACGACATCTACGCCATGTGCCGGCACCTGATGGACAACGGCGTGACGATCAACCGGCCCCCGCGCGACGGGCGCATGGCCTTCGTGCGTTCGCCCGACAACATCTCGGTCGAACTCCTGCAGGCGGGCGATCCCCTGCCCCCGGCCGAGCCCTGGGCCAGCATGGGCAATACCGGGCATTGGTGAGCCGCGCCGCCCCGGCCCTTGTGTTGCTGATCGCCTGCCTGCCCCTGCCGGCGCAGGCGTGCCGGCTGGCTCTGGTGCTGGCGCTCGACGTGTCCTCCTCAGTCGACGCGGCCGAGGACCGACTGCAACGCGCGGGCCTCGCGGCGGCGCTGGTCGCGCCCGAAGTGCAGCGCGCCTTCCTCGCCTCACCCGATCCCGTGGCGCTGGCCGTCTATGAATGGAGCGGGCGCCTGAACCAGGACCTGATCGTCGACTGGCGCCTGATCACGGGGCAGGCCGATCTGCTGGCCGTGGCCGAGGCCGTCGCAGGGTCCACCCGCGGACATAGCGAGTTTCCCACCGCGATGGGCTATGCGCTTGGCTTTGCCGCGGGCCTGTTCGCGCGCGGGCCGGACTGCGCCGCGCGCACGCTCGACATGGCGGGGGACGGGATCAACAACGAAGGCTTCGGGCCCGGGTCGGCCTATGCCGCGTTTCCCTTCGACGGGGTCACCGTGAACGGGCTTGTCGTGACCGGAGCCGAGGGGGATGGCGAAGACGAGGCCGATCTGCGCGCCTTCTACCTGGCCGAGGTGCTGCGCGGCCCGGGCGCCTTCCTGGAAGAGGCGGCGGGGTTCCGGGACTACGAACGCGCCATGCGCCGCAAGCTCGAACGCGAAGTGGCCCCCCGCGCCACCAGCGCCCTGCCCGCCCCGGCGGCGACGGAGGCGCCGGGATGAGCGTCCCCGCCCTGATGCCCGTCCCGATG
>SBFT01000311.1 GCA_006227805.1 Paracoccaceae bacterium | reverse complement strand
GAAGACATGATCCGTAAATTCGCACTGACCCTCGGGCTGACCTTGTTCGCGATGCTTCCGATCGCGACGGCCGGGTGGCTTGTGAGCGCCGAGATCGCCGCGGCCAAGGCCGGCGGCAATGGCGGCGGCGGGAATGGTGGCAATGGTAACGGCGGCAACGGCAACGGCGAGGCCGCGGGCAATCCCGGCAATGACGCCGCGGTCGGCAACGCGGGCGAGGCGCCGAACGGCAAGGACGGCATGTGGGGCGGCGGGTCGCGCGGCGCCTCCGACGGCGATCGCACCGGTGACGGCGATGGCGAGACCGACGGCGAAACCGACGGTGAAACCGAGGGCGAGACGGACGGCGAAACCACGGTCACGCCCAGCGTCGGTCAGGACTGATCCGGGCGCACTCAACCGCGCCGACCAGACGGCCCCCGCCCTTGCGGCGGGGGTCTTTTTGTGACTGACTGGCGGGGTTCAACCCTGGGGTACATGCGATGAAAGACGACAACTTCCTGCGCGCCAACAACGCCCAGCACCTGTGGCATCCGATGGGCCATCCCGGGGCGATGCGCGCCAATGCGCCGACGATCATCACCAGGGCCGCCGGATCGACCATCACCGATATCGACGGGCATGACGCGATCGACGCGGTGGGCGGGCTCTGGTGCGTCAACCTCGGCTATTCCAACGATCACGTGAAGGAAGCCATCGCCCGCCAGCTCTACGACTTGCCCTATTACTCGGCCTTCGCGGGCAGCACCAACCCCACCGCGATCGAGGCCTCCTACGCCGTGCGCGACTTCTTCGCCGAAGACGGCATGGCGCGGGTCTTCTTCACCTCCGGTGGCTCGGACAGCGTCGAGACCTGCCTGCGCCTGGCGCGTCAGTATCACCGCGTCCGGGGCGAGCCCAACCGCACCAAGTTCCTGTCGCTGAAGCGCGGCTATCACGGCACCCATTTCGGTGGCGCCAGCGTCAACGGCAACAACCGCTTCCGCATCAACTACGAACCCCTGCTGCCGGGGTGCTTCCATCTGCCCAGCCCCCATACCTATCGCAACCCCTTCAACGAGACCGACCCCGCGACGCTGGCCCAGAACATCGCCGCCGCGATGGAGGACGAGATCGCCTTCCAGGGCGCGGGCAGCATCGCCGCCTTCATCATGGAGCCGATCCAGGGCGCGGGCGGCGTCATCGTGCCGGATGCCTCGTTCATGGGCCTCATGCGCGAGATCTGCGACCGCCACGGCATCCTGATGATCGCGGACGAGGTCATCACCGGCTTCGGCCGCACCGGCGACTGGTCCGGATCGCGTCACTGGGGCGTGCAGCCCGACATGATGAGCTGCGCCAAGGGCATCACGTCCGCGTATTTCCCCGTGGGCGCGGCGCTGGTCAGCGAGAAGGTCGCCGAGACCTTCGAGACCGGGGGCGAGGTCGCGGGCATCTTCCACGGCTACACCTATTCGGCGCACCCCGTGGGCGCAGCCGCCGTGGTGGCCTGCCTCGAGGAAACCCTGCGGCTGGACACGAAGACGAACGCGGGCCTGCGCGGCACGCAATTGTTCGAAGGCGTGAAGACACTGGCCGGGAAACACGACATCATCGGCGACGTGCGCGGCGGTCACGGGCTGATGACCGGCGTCGAACTGGTCAGCGACCGCGCGAAGAAGACCCCGCTCGACATGGCCGCGATGAACCGGATCCAGAAAGCGACCTACGAGGCCGGTGCGATGGTGCGCATCGGGCTGAACAACATCCTGATGTCGCCGCCCCTGGTCATCACCGAGGATGAGGTGACCCGCGTGCTGGACGCCCTCGACAAGGGGCTTTCGGCGGCCTGATCAGCCGCCCGTCGCCGCGCGATACCAGGCCACGATTTCGGCGCGGTACTCGGGCAGCATCTGCACCGCATTGGGCGGCGGCATGGCGTGACTGACGCCCGCCTGGAGATAGATGTCCTGCGCGTGCCGCGCGACATCGGCGGGCGTCTCCAGGTGCACCCCTTTCGGCGCGATCCCGATCCCGTCCCAGACCGGTTCGCGCGCATGGCACATCGAGCAATTGCCGATGACCGCGTCATAGGCCGCATCGAAACCGGGCGCCTGGGCGAACCGCTCCTCGAAGGCGGTCAGCGGGCGCGCCTCGGCCTCCTCCAGCGTCTCGCGCGGGCCGAGCGTGCTCAGCCAGACGATGCCCAGGAAGAGGATCGCTGTCGCCGCCCAGGTCCAGTTGGGCTTGCCCCTCCGTGCGTGCATCGAGTTGAAGTAATGGCGGATCGTCACCCCCATCAGGAACACCAGCGCCGCAATGAGCCAGCTGTATTCCACCCCGAAGGCCAGGGGGTAATGGTTCGACAGCATCAGGAAGATCACCGGCAGCGTCAGGTAATTGTTGTGGGTCGACCGCAGCTTGGCGATCTTGCCATACTTGGGATCGGGCTTGCGCCCGGCCTTCAGGTCCGCGACCACGATCTTCTGGTTGGGGATGATGATCAGGAAGACATTCGCCGTCATGATCGTGGCGGTGAAGGCGCCCAGATGCAGCAGTGCCGCGCGGCCCGTGAAGACTTGGTTGTAGCCCCAGCTCATCGCCACCAGAAGCGCGAAGAGAAGCAGCATCAGGACCGTCGGCCTGTCGCCCAGGGCCGACTTGCAGAGGGCGTCATAGATCACCCAGCCCACCGCCAGCGACAGGGCCGAAATCGCGATCCCCTGCCAGAGGGACAGCTCGGCCCGCGTCGGGTCCAGCAGGAACA
>SBFT01000028.1 GCA_006227805.1 Paracoccaceae bacterium | reverse complement strand
TCCACCTGCTGGCCCATTCGATGGGCAGCGAAGTGGCCCTGTCCGCGCTGCACCTGCTGGACACGCCCTTCGTGTCGCGCATCATCCTCATGACCGGTGCCAGCTATCGCAGCCGGGCCGAGGCGGCGCTGGCGACGCCCGCGGGCCGCGCGGCGGAAGTGATCAACATCACCAGTCGTGAAAACGACCTGTTCGACTTCCTGTTCGAACGGCTGACCGCGGCGCCGCGCCCCGGAGACCGCGCGATCGGCCACGGACTGAGCGCACCCAACGCGCTGACGCTGCAACTGGATTGCCCCAGGACCCTGGCCCACCTGGCCGATCTTGGCCAGCCCATCGCCCCGCCGCGCCGCCGGGTCTGCCACTGGTCGGCCTATTCGCGCCCCGGGGTGCTGCGGCTCTATTCCGCGCTCATGCGCGACGCCGACACCCTGTCGCTGGCCCGGCTGCGCCAGGGCCTGCCCGAGCGGCCCGCGCCGCGCTGGTCGCGCCTGATGCCCCTGCCCACGCTGCCTTTCGGCGGGCCCGGTCCGTCCTATTCGGCCTCGTCCTCGATGACATAGGGCTGCAGCGCCACCAGCTGCCACCACATGAAGGCGAAGAGCGCCAGCGGAAAGCCGAAGGTCTCGATCTTGACCCAGGCATCGGTGGACATGGTGCGCCAGACGACTTCGTTCGCCGCGGCCAGCGTGGCGAAGGCCAGGCACAGGCGACGGGTCAGAATCATCCAGCCTTCGTGGCGCATGGGCATCATGCCCGCCATCACCCATTCCAGGTAGGACCGCCCCTGGAGAAGCCCGATCCCCAGGATCGCGGCCAGGGACCCCCAGACGATCGTCGTCTTCATCTTGAAGAAGCGTTCGTCGTTGAACCAGGCGGTCAGGCCGCCGAAGAAGATCACCAGGACAGCGGTGAATATCTGCATCCGGCTGAGCGTTCCGGTCAGGCGCCACAGGATCCCCATGGCCACCAGCAGGATCGGCACGAAGATCAGGGTGGCGACGATGAAGCCGGAATAATCGGTCCCCGCCAGGGTGATCGTCTCGTCGCGCAGACGCAGGTAGACAAGGAAGAAGGCCACGGTCGGGCCCAGTTCCAGCACCTGGCGCAGGAAGGGATTGATCTGGCGGGGTTCGGCCATGTCGGTCTCCGGTCTATCCACCCATCTCAACTATCACCGCGCCCAGCGCGATCAAGCCCATCAGCGCGATGCGGCGGGGTCCCACGGTTTCCTTGAGGAAGACCCAGCCGATCACGGCGGCGAAGACGGTCGAGGTCTCGCGCAGCACCGCCGCCTCGCCCACCTTGTCGAGCCGCGTGGCCAGCATGATCGACCCGAAGCTGAGAAAGGCGATGATCCCGCCCGCGATCCCGCGCAAGGCCAGCGGCCCCAGCGCCGGCGGCGCGGTCATCGCGCGCCAGCGCAAGGTGGCGATGACCGGCATCACGATCCCGTCCAGCATGAAGAACCACGCGAGGAAGGTGAAGGGATCGGCGGTGGCCCGGATCCCGTAGGCGTCATAGGTGGTGTAGAGCGCCACGAAGAGCCCCGTCGCCACCGCCAGCCCCAGCGCCGGGACCAGCGTGTCGCGCGCAGTCTCGAGGTGGCGCAGGTTGTAGAGCGCCAGTCCGAACAACCCCGACAGAAGCACCGCAACCCCCAGCCATTGCATCGGCGTGAAGGTCTCGCCGAAGATCAGGTAGGCGCCGATCACCGTGAAGAGCGGCCCGGTGCCGCGCACCACCGGATAGACCACGGTATAGGCGCCCTTCACATAGGCCTGGGCCTGCAACAGCTTGTAGGCGGTGTGGATCACGAAGGCGCCCGCGAATATGGGCCACATGTGCGGCTCGGGCCAGGGCACGACGAAGAGCGCCAGAGGCGCCGCCATCAGCCCGTAGGAGGCATCGATCGCGCCGCGCGACAGCCAGGGATCGTGGCGCCCCTTCTGCAGGGCGCCGAAGACAGCGTGCAGGAAGGCCGCCATCAGGGCAAGGGCCAGGGCAAGGTCGCTGCCGGCCGGTGTGCCTTCGAGAGAGATCAGCCAGGCGCTCACACCTCGGCCGCCCCATGGGCAGGCGAGTTTCGGGATATTGCGTATTTGGAACCAGAAAGAAGCAGGGGCGCGGCCTTACCGTTCCAGACCCGTCAGGGCGGCGGCGAAATCCTGCGGGTCGAAGGGGGCGAGGTCGTCGATCTGTTCGCCGACGCCGATCGCGTGGATCGGCAGGCCGAAGCGGTCGGCCAGCGCCACCAGCACGCCGCCCTTCGCGGTGCCGTCGAGTTTCGTCATGACAAGGCCCGTGACATCCGAGACTTCCTGGAAGATCTTGACCTGGTTCAGCGCGTTCTGGCCGGTCGTCGCGTCCAGCACCAGAAGCGTGTTGTGCGGCGCGGTTTCGTCCTTCTTGCGGATGACGCGGACGATCTTGGCCAGTTCCTCCATCAGGTCCTGCCGGTTCTGGAGCCGTCCCGCCGTGTCGATCATCAGGAGATCCGCGCCCTCGGCCTGCGCCTTCGTCATCGCGTCGAAGGCGAGGCTGGCGGGGTCCGAGCCTTCGGGCGCGGTCAGGACCGGCACGCCCGCGCGCTGGCCCCAGACCTGCAGTTGTTCCACCGCCGCCGCGCGGAATGTATCGCCTGCCGCGATCACCACCTTCTTGCCGGCCGCCTTGAACTGCGAGGCGAGCTTGCCGATGGTCGTCGTCTTGCCCGATCCGTTCACGCCCACCACCAGCACGACCTGGGGGCGCCTGGGATAGAGCGGCAGGGGTTTGGCGACGGGTTCCATGATGCGGGCGATCTCGGACGCGAGCAGGCCCTTGATCTCGTCCACCGAAAGCTTCTTGCCCATCCGCCCCTCGGCCAGGTTCGCGGTCACGCGCAGCGCCGTGTCCACCCCCATGTCGGACGCGATCAGCAATTCCTCGAGGCTTTCCAGCATCGCGTCGTCCAGCGTGCGGCGCAGGACGGTCTTCTTTTCGCCCCGCCCGAAGAGACGGCCCAGGAAACCCGGGCGCTGGGCGTAGTCCTCGGGGTCGGGGTCGGAGAGCGGCGGCACTTCCAGCGGCAGGTCCAGCGGCTCGGGATCGGACGGCATGGGCACGGCCATGGGCTCGGGCTCGGGCTCGGGGAGGTCCGGCAGCGGAATTTCGTCCGGCGCGGGTTCGGGCTCCTCCTCCGGCTCGTATTCGGGGGCGGGCTCGTATTCGGGTTCGGGCTCGGGTTCCGGCAGCGGTTGCGGTTCGGGTTCCGGTTCGGGCTCGGGTTCCGGTTCGGGCGCTGGCTCGGGTTCCGGCTCGGGCCTGGGTTCGGGCTTCGGCTCGGGCCTGGGTTCGGGCCTGGACTCGGGCTTCGGGTCGGGGGCCACTGCCTCCTCGACGCCGCCGTCCTCGACGATCGCTTCCAGGCCTTCGTCCAGCTTCGAGGACGACCTGAACAGCCTGTCCTTCAGTTTCTTGAAAAACGCCATCTGGACCTCCCGCGACCCTTCACCCTTCACCTAATGCGCTTTTGTCAGAGATGGAAGATTGGCCGGGCAAAGCCCGCGCCCAGCAGGATCGCCGCCTGCCCGCCCGCATAGAGCAGCCACAATGCGACCGAGGCAGGCACCTGCCAGCGCGAGGTATCCGCCATCCGGAAGCGTTGCAGCGCCAGGATCGCGTCCGACAGGATGAAGGCAAGGGCCCCGAGGACGGCCAGCCCGCGCCCCTCGGGCAGGCTCAGCGCGGCAAGGCCCATGGCGGTGATCAGAAGGACATAGACCCGCACCGCGCCGCGCAGCGCGCCCGCATGGGGCGTCAGCCAGATTTCGGTCGACAGCGCCAGCGCGAGCAAGGCCAGCGTCGGCAACAGGGGCGGCAGGCCGCCTGCATCGTCCGGACGCAAGCCCATGAAAAGAATAACATAAAGCAGATGCGCCAGCGCGAAGGCGACCAGTCCCGAGAGAAAGGCGCGCTGTCCCTCGCGCGACAGCGCGACATCCCCGATGGCCGACAGGACCAGCGCCGCGATCACGAGGGGATCGGCGAAATTGACCATCCCCGCCGCCGCGAACGCGAGCATCGGCACCGCCTTGACCAGCGTCTTCGGCCAGCTGGCCGGGCGATGACAGAAGACGGCGGCATAGATCAGCGCGAAGAGCGCGCCCAGCGCCACGCCGCCGTAGAGGATCGACTGGCGCAGCGCGATTTCCTCGAGGACGCTCATCGGCGCGGTCAGATCTCGTCCGCGAAATGCTTCATCGTCAGGCGGATCGGGTTGGGCGCGGCCTGCCCCAATCCGCAGATCGAGGCATCTGCCATCGCCTGCGCCAGTTCCTCGAGCAGCGGCTGATCCCAGCGATCGGCCTGCATCAGCTTGACCGCCTTCTCGCAGCCGACCCGGCAGGGCGTGCACTGGCCGCAGCTTTCATCCTCGAAGAAGCGCAGCATGTTGAGCGCCGCGTCCCGCGCGCGGTCCTGGTCCGACAGGACGACGACGGCCGCGGAACCGATGAACGATCCCAGCGGTTGCAGCGTGTCGAAATCCAGCGGCACGTCGTCGATCGAGGCGGGCAGAAGGCCCGAGGACGGGCCGCCCGGCTGATAGGCCTTGAAGACATGGCCTTCCGCCATGCCGCCCGCAGCCTCGATGATGTCGCGGATCGTGCTGCCCGCGGGCAGGAGATGGACGCCCGGGTTCGCAACCCGCCCCGAGACGGAGTAGGAGCGCAGGCCGCGGCGGCCGTTCTTCTCGGTCGTGTTCAGCACCTCCGGCCCTTCGCGGCAGATGCGCGCGACCCAGAGCAGGGTCTCCACGTTATGGACCAGCGTGGGCCGGTCGAAGATGCCCACCTGCGCCACGAAGGGCGGCCGGTGGCGCGGCAGGCCGCGCTTGCCCTCGATCGATTCGATCATCGCGCTTTCCTCGCCGCAGATATAGGCGCCCGCCCCGCGGCGCAGGTCGACAAAGCCCTTGTCCACAAGACCTGCATCCTCCAGCGCCTTGATTTCACGGCGCAGGATTTCCAGGACGGCGGGGTATTCGTCGCGCATGTAGATGAAGCAGGTCTCGGCCTCGACCGCCCAGGCGGCGATCAGCATGCCTTCGAGGAACAGGTGCGGCACGCGTTCCAGGTAGTAGCGATCCTTGAAGGTTCCGGGCTCGCCCTCGTCGCCGTTCACGGCCAGGTAGCGCGGGCCGGGATTGGCGCGCACGAAGCCCCATTTCCTGCCCGAGGGAAACCCCGCCCCGCCCAGGCCGCGCAGCCCGCTGCCCAGGACCGTTTCCTGCACCGCCTGCCAGTCGCCCTTCTCGCGCAAGGTGACAAGCGTCTCGTAACCTCCTGTCTTCCTGTAGGTTTCGAGGCCTTCGTAATCGGGGATATGTGCGTGGATATCTTGTGCGGCGATGGCCGCCTTCACCTTCGCGGGGGTGGCGTGGTCGATGTGGTTATGGCCCAGTTCGCAGACCGGCGCGGTGTCGCAGCGCCCCATGCAGGGCGCGCGCAGGACGCGCACCTCCGAGGGATCGAGGCCCCCTTCCAGCGCCGCCTTCAGCGCCTGCGCGCCCGCCAGTTCGCACGAGAGCGAATCGCAGACCCGGATCGTCAGCGCAGGCGGCGGCGTCTCGCCCTCCTTCACCACGTCGAAATGGGCGTAGAAGGTGGCGACCTCGTAGACCTCGGCCATGGACAGGCGCATCTCCTCGGCCAGCGCGCGCAGATGCGCCGCCGAAAGGTGGCCGTATTCGTCCTGGATCAGGTGCAGGTGTTCGATCAGCAGGTCGCGCCGGCGCGGGCGGTCGCCCAGCAGCGCGCGCACCTGGTCCCAGGCGCCCTCGTCCAGCTGGCGGCCCTTGGGCGTGACCCGGCCCTTGCCCCGGCCCGATTTCCAGACCCCCTTGCGCGCGCCTTTTTCTTCGTCGAGTGCCATGGACCGAACCCCCTGGTGAACGCCTCCGTTCTATACCCTGCGTCCGCCCGACCGGCGGATCAAAAACGACACCTGCTTGCGGTTTTGCGCGCCTCGCCCGCCGCCGATCGGAACAAGGTGACGCGAATTGGACATTTTTCGGCCTCACCGGCGGACCGAAGCCCATGATAGGTTGGAAAAAAACGCGAGAAACAGGCAAAGTCACCCCGATGCTGCGCTTCATCCTTGCCCCGGCCCTGCCGCTGGCCCTGCTGGTCCTGGCCTGTTTCTGGGGCGGCTGGTGGGGTCTGGCCGCCTTCGTCGCGATGACCGTCTTCGCCTCGGGGCTGGACCGGATGTTGCCCCCCGCCCCGGACGAGACCGCGCATCTGGGCGCGCAGCAGGCTCATGCCCTGTCGGTCGCTATGGGGCTGGCGCATCTGGGCATCCTGCCGCTGGGGGTCTGGGCGCTGTCGCAGGGCGCGATGTCCCTGCCTGCGGCGCTCGCCACCGTCGGGGCGCTGGGCCTCTTTATGGGGCAGATCGCCAATTCCACCGCGCACGAGCTGATCCACCGCCCGGACCGCTGGTCGCGGCGGCTGGGGGCGGCGGTCTATGCCTCGATGCTGTTCGGGCATCATGCCTCGGCGCATCGCCTGGTGCATCACGTCCATGTCGCGACCGCGCATGATCCGAATTCGGCCCCTCTGGGCATGGGCTTCTGGACCTTCCTGCCGCAGGCCTGGATCGGCTCGTTCATGGCGGGCCTGCGGGCCGAGACGCGCCTGCGCGCCCGTGCCCGCACCGCGCGCGGCCCGCACCCTTATGTCCTTTACGTCCTGGGCAGCCTTTGCGCCCTGGCGCTGGCCTGGGCGCTGGGCGGACCCAAGGCCGTGGCGATCTGGGTGGCGTTGTCGGCCCATGCGCAGATGCAGCTTCTGTTGTCGGATTACGTCCAGCATTACGGGCTGCGCCGTGTCCCCCTGGGCGACGGCAGGTACGAACCCGCCAGCGCGCGCCATTCCTGGAACGCGCCGCATTGGTATTCCGCCGCGATGATGCTGAACGCGCCGCGCCATTCCGATCACCACCAGAACCCCGGCCGCGCCTTTCCCGACCTGGTCCTGGACGACCGGGCGATGCCGATGCTGCCCCGATCCCTGCCCGAGATGGCGACGCTGGCCCTGATGCCGACGCTGTGGCGGCGGGTGATGGACCGGCGTGCGCGCAAATGGGCCAGCCCCGTCGACCGCGACAGCGACAATGCGCCCAAGGCCCGCACGGGACTTGGCATCGCCTGATCGCCGGGTCAGGCTGGGTCCATGGTGAACCATGTCCCGATTCTCGCCCTGGCTCTGGGCGCAGTTCTTCTGTCCCCGGTCCGGCCCGCGGAGGCGCAGGCGCCGATGACCGCGGCCGAGTTCGAGGCCTACACGACCGGCAAGACCCTGTTCTACGGCGTGAACGGCCAGATCTACGGGGCCGAACGCTATCTGCCCGACCGCCGGGTGGAATGGTCCTTCCTCGATGGCGAGTGCAAGGAAGGTGTCTGGTACGAGGAGGCGGGCAACATCTGCTTCGCGTATGAGGATTGGGGCGTCCCGCAATGCTGGCGCTTCACGCAGACGCCCGGCGGCCTGATCGCGCAGTTCCAGGGCGATGACGGCGACACCAACCTCTACGAGGCGCAGGAAACCGGCGAGGAGCTGCAGTGCCTCGGGCCGAAGATCGGCGTCTGAGGCCTCAGAACAGGCTGCCCTGTTCGGGCGGATCGGACTTGCCGCGCGCGCCCGTCCTCGCCCCCACGGCCAGCTTGCCATCGGCGAACTCGATTTCCAGCGCGCGCGCGCCCGAGGCCGCCGCCCGCGTCGTGACCAGCGCGCCGTCGCCGTAGACCACTGCATAACCGCGCGCCAGCGTCGCCTTGTAGCCCAGACTGTCCTGCAGGCGCACCGCCGCCTCCAGCCGCGCCTGCCAGCGCGCGACCTGGCCCTGCGCCACGACCTGCAACCGCCGCGACAGCCGCGCCAGC
>SBFT01000416.1 GCA_006227805.1 Paracoccaceae bacterium | reverse complement strand
TCTTTGTCCCTTCGTTCAGCCATGTCCCGCCTCCTTCAGCGCCGCGCGCAGCCGCGACGGCGACACCGGCAACCGCCGCATCGCCACGCCCGTCGCGTCGCGGATCGCGTTCAGGATGGCGGGCGCGGTGGGGATCAGGGCATGTTCGCCCAGGCCCCGCGCGCCCATCGGGCCCTCGGGGTCGGGTTTCTCGATCAGGATCGAGACGACCTCGGGCATGTCGCCGATGGTGGGGATCAGGTAGTCGTGCAGGTTCTCGGTGCGGCCGGGGATGAATTCCTCCATCAGCGCCAGTCCCAGGCCCTGGGCCACGCCGCCCTCGATCTGGCCTTCGGCCAGAACCGGGTTGATCACGCGGCCCAGATCATGGGCGGCGGTGATCCGCAGGACCCGCGTCGTGCCCAGCGCCAGGTCGACTTCCACCTCGGCCATCTGCGCGCCATAGCCGTAGAGCGCGTAGGGAACCCCCTGCCCGTCGGCATCGAGCGCCGAGGTGGGCGGGTCATAGGTTTCCTCGGCGGCGAAGACATAGCCGTGGCGGTCGCGCGCCAGCCCCTCGAGCGCGATCTCGACCCGGGCGGCGCCATCGGTGGCGATCAGCCGCCCCGGCGCGAAGGCAAGGCGCGCGCCCTCGCCCAGGTTGGTCTGGCGCAGGATCGCCGCGCGCAGGGCGCCGCCCGCCTTCAGCGCCGCGTTGCCGGTGACAAAGGTCTGGCGCGAGGCCGAGGTCTTGCCGCAATCGGGCGTCAGCGCGGTGTCGGGGCCTGTCAGGTCGATCGCGTCGATCGGCACGCCCAGCGCATCGGCGGCAATCTGGGCGATGACCGTGTTCGATCCCTGGCCGATATCGGTGGCACCCTGGTGCAGGCGCACGCGGCCTTCCGCCGTCACGCCGATCCGGATGGTCGAGGGGTTGGGCAGCCCCGTATTGCCGCAGCCATACCAGCACGAGGCCACCCCGATCCCGCGCCGCAGCCCGGACGCACCGGCGTTGAAGGCCCGCGCCTCGGCCGCCGCGCGCGCCCAGTGCGGCACCAGCGCATCGAGGCACTCCGCGATCCCGACCGAGGTCAGGACCTGCCCCGATGGCGTCCTGTCGCCGTCCCGCAGCGCGTTCCGCCGCCGGAACTCCAGCCGGTCGAGGCCGCAGGACCGCGCCAGGTCGTCGTAGAGCTGTTCCTGGCAGATCGCCGCCTGCGGCACGCCGAAGCCCCGGAAGGCGCCCGCGATCGGGCCATTGGTATGCACCGCGCGGCTGGTCGCGAGATAGGCGGGCGTCAGGTAGGGACCCGAGGCATGGACCGGCACGCGCGTCGCCACGGTCGGCCCCCAGCTGGCATAGGCGCCGGTGTTGAAATCGCCGTGAAACACCATGCCGGTGATGCGGCCCTGGGCATCGGCGCCGATCGCGGCCTCCATCACGGCGGGGTGCCGCTTGGTCGTGGCCTGCATCGATTCCTTGCGCGAATAGACCATGCGGCAAGGCCGACCCGTCTTCAGCACCGCGAGGCCCAGCAGGGGCTGCACGCTGAGGTCGAGCTTCGCTCCGAAGCCCCCGCCGGTGGCCGAGGGGATGATGCGCACCCGCTCCTGCGGCAGGGCGAGGACCTTCGCGGTTTCCTCCTGGTCCATCACCGGGGCCTGGGTGCAGGCCTGGATCACCAGGGTGTCGCCCTCCAGCCAGGCGGCCCCCGCCTCGGGCTCGATATAGGCGTGTTCGACGAAGCCCGTCTCGAACCGGCCGCGCGCCACATGGGCCGACCCCGCCAGCGCCGCCTGCGCGTCGCCGCGCGCGACGCGGCCGCTGACCAGGACATTGCCCGCGCGCCCCGGATGCAGTTGCGCCGCATCCGGGGCCAGGCCCTCCGCCTCGGTCAGGCTGTGGGGCAGCGGGTCCCAGGTGACGGGAAAGGCGTCGAGGTCCAGCGCATCGACGCTGTCCGCCGCGCCCACGACCAGGGCGACGGGCTCGCCCAGGAAGCGGCAATGCCCCTCGGCCAGCACGGGCTGGTCGGCAAGCTGCGGGATCGCGCCGAAGAGGTTGCGGCCGGGAACATCCGCGGCGGTCAGCACGGCGACGACGCCCGGATGGACGGCGGCCCAGGCGTCAAGATCGCCCAGGCTGAACGCGGCATGGAAATGGGGCGAGCGCACCGCGCGCACCAGAAGCGCCCCTTCGGGCGCGTGATCTGCGCCGAAGACCTCGGCGCCCGAAACCTTGGGCACGCCGTCGAGCCTCCGGATCGGCGCGCCGACCGACCGGCCGGCATCCGGCAGGACCTCGGGCGCGGCCAGGCCGCCACCCCCGTCCGAGGCCGCGAGGATCGCCGAGACGATCTTGCGATAGCCCGTGCAGCGGCAAAGGACGCCGCCCAGCGCCTCCTCGACCCGGGCCTCGTCGGGGCGCGGCGTCTCGCGCAGAAGCGACAGCGCGGCCATCAGGACGCCCGGCGTGCAGATCCCGCATTGCGCCGCCCCCTGATCGAGGAAGGCCGCCTGCAAGGCGCGCATCCTGTCGTCCTCGACGCTTTCCAGCGTCTCGATCCGGCAGCCCGAGACCTGCGCCACCGGGACAAGGCAG
This sequence comes from Paracoccaceae bacterium, assembly GCA_006227805.1. Lineage (GTDB taxonomy): Bacteria > Pseudomonadota > Alphaproteobacteria > Rhodobacterales > Rhodobacteraceae > JAGYKE01. The sequence goes on along the minus strand of SBFT01000416.1, from coordinate 174 downwards.
GCGCAGGTCTGCGCCCCGTCCACCAGCACGGTGCAGGCCCCGCAATCGCCCGCGTCGCAGCCGATCTTGACGCTTTTCAGCCCCATCTCCTCGCGCAGGACCTCGGAGAGGCGCCGCCCGGGATCCGAGACGACAGCGCGCCTATGGCCGCCGATGATCAGTCCGAACGGGGGG
>SBFT01000418.1 GCA_006227805.1 Paracoccaceae bacterium | reverse complement strand
CGCCGCCAAGCACCAGTCGTTCCTCGACATCCTGCTGATCTTCTACCACGTGCCCTGGGCCAAGTTCATCATGAAGCGCGAGCTTCTCTGGACGCCGATCATCGGCCTTTACGCCAAGCGGCTGGGCTGCATCCCGGTCGATCGCGGCAAGCGGGGCCAGGCGATCGCGAAGATGGTCAAGGACGTGGCGAAGGAATTCGCCGAACCCGGCCAGCTGATCATCTATCCGCAGGGCACCCGCGTGCCGCCCGGCCAACACAAGCCCTACAAGGTGGGCACGGCCATCCTCTACGAAGGCCTGGGCGAGGTTTGCGTGCCTGCCGCGACGAATGTGGGGCTGTTCTGGCCCAAGGGGACGCTGATGCGCCATCCCGGCGTGGCGGTGGTGGAATTCCTCGACCCGATCGCCCCGGGGATGGAGCGCGCCGCCTTCATGGAAAGACTGGAACAGGTGGTCGAGACGCGGTCCGACGCCCTGATGCGCCAAGCGGGGTTCGATCCGCAGGCGCGCCATCGCTGATCGCGCCGAGGCAAGACACCTGCGGGGGGACAGAGGGGGCGCTGCCCCCTCTGCCCTGTCGGGCCTCACCCCCGGGATACTTGGAGCGAGCGGAAGACCTGGGTTTCGTGTCCGATCTGCCTAGCTGTGGATCGGGCTGTCGCCGCAGGCGAGTGCCACCTCGCGGACCGCTTCGGAATAGGTGGGGTGGGCGTGGCAGGGTCGGAGGCGGTTCGGCTCAGCCGACGAAAGGTCCGGTGGACCTTTCGAGCCTTCGACGGGCGGCGCCCGACCTGCCTAGCTGTGGATCGGGCCGTCTCCGCAGGCGAGTGCCGCCTCGCGCACCGCTTCGGAATAGGTGGGGTGGGCGTGGCAGGTCAGCGCCAGGTCCTCCGCGCTGGCGCCGAATTCCATCGCGACGCAGACCTCGTGGATCAGGTCGCCCGCCGCCGGGCCGATGATGTGGCAGCCTAGGATCCGGTCGGTTTCCCTGTCCGCCAGGATCTTGACGAAGCCGTCGCCCGCGAAATTGGCCTTGGCCCGCCCGTTGCCCATGAACGAGAACTTTCCGACCTTGTAGGCGCGGCCTTGCTCCTTCAGCTGTTCTTCCGTCTTGCCCACGTTGGCGACTTCCGGATGGGTGTAGATCACGCCGGGGATCACGCCGTAATTCACGTGGCCATGGCGGCCTGCGACGACCTCGGCCACTGCCATGCCTTCGTCTTCGGCTTTGTGGGCCAGCATCGGTCCTTCGATGCAGTCGCCGATGGCGTAGATGCCCTTCACGTTCGTCTGCCAGTGGGCATCGACCGCGATCTGGCCGCGTTTCGTCATCTGCACCCCCAACGCGTCGAGGCCAAGGCCCGTGGTATAGGGTTTGCGCCCCGTGGCGACGAGGACGACATCGGCGTCGATGCCGTGTTCGCTGTCGTCCTTGCGGAGCTTGTAGGTGACCCTGGCTTTCGTCTTTTGCGCTTCGGCCTTCTGCACGGCGGCGCCCATGACGAAGTCGAGGCCCTGTTTCTTCAGGATGCGCTGGAAGGTCTTCTGAACCTCGCCATCCATGCCGGGTGTCACTGCGTCGAGGTATTCGATGACCGTGACGGACGCGCCGAGCCGCGCATAGACGCTGCCCAGTTCCAGACCGATCACGCCCGCGCCGATCACCACCATTGTCTTCGGCACCTTGGGCAGCTCCAGCGCGCCGGTCGAGGTGACGATCACCTTTTCGTCCACCTCGACACCGGGCAGGGAGGAAGGTTCCGAGCCGCTGGCGATGATGACGGTCTTCGCTGTGTGGATGTCGTCACCCACCTTCACCTGCCCGGCGGCGGGGATGGACCCCCAGCCTTTCAGCCAGTCGATCTTGTTCTTCTTGAACAGGAACTCGATGCCCTTGGTGTTCTGGCCGATCGTGTCGGTCTTGTAGGCCAGCATCTGTTTCCAGTCGACCTTGGGGGCGGCGCCCTTGAGGCCCATGGCGGCGAAGTTGTGTTCGGCCTCGTGCAGCATGTGCGAGGCGTGCAGCAGTGCCTTCGAGGGGATGCAGCCCACGTTCAGGCAGGTGCCGCCCAGCGTCTCGCGCCCTTCGACGACGGCGGTCTTCAGCCCCAGTTGCGCGCAGCGGATGGCGCAGACATAGCCGCCGGGTCCGGCGCCGATGATGATGACGTCATAGCTTGCCATGGGGTCGGTCCTTTTCTTTTTGGTGCGGGGGCTCTGCCCCCGCGCCCCCGGGATATTTGGGGCGAGAGGAAGATCAGATGAGTGCGGCGATCAGCATGGATATCGTGGCGAAGAAGCCTACGGCCCAGATGACCGAACGCCAGGGGCGCAGGCCCAAGGCATAGGCGGGAACGTAGAGGAGGCGTGCGACCAGGTAGGCCCAGGCGCAGGCGGCGGTGAGGCCCGTGGACTGGCCGGAGACGGAGACGACGACGGCGGCGATCCCGAAGAGGATCAGCCCCTCGAAATGGTTGTCCATGGCCCGCTTGATCCGCCCGGCGCGGCCCGTCAGCTCGATGTTCCGGTCGCGCGGCGACATGGCCGCCTTCGTCCCCGCCTGCGCGTTGCCCGCGATGGAATAGAGGACCATCTGCGCGCATTGCAGGAGCGCGGCGAGGGTGAGGGCGGTGAGTTCGGGGGTCATGTCAAGTCGGGTCCAAAGCCCATGCGCGGGAGGGGGAATGGTGTCTTTGCGGTAGCAGGCTCGCGCTAGTCCGCCAGCGCGGCGCGCGCGCGCGCGATCGCCTCGTCG
>SBFT01000134.1 GCA_006227805.1 Paracoccaceae bacterium | reverse complement strand
CTACACGGTGAGCGTGGACGTGCGCTCGGGCCAGAGCGAGCACCGCTTGTACGGCTTCGCCACCGAAGGCGAGCGGCACCTGTTCCGTCAGTTGATCGACGTGCAGGGTGTGAGCAGCACCCTGGGGCTGGCCATCCTGAGCGCGCGGAAGCCGGACGAGGTCCGGTCGGCGATCCTGGCCGGCGACGTGGCCCTGCTCAAGGGCATCAAGGGCATCGGCCCCAAGCTGGAAAAGCTGTGCAACGATCTGGGTTTCTATCATTTCGACCAGATCGCGGGCTGGACCGCGGACGAGGTCGCCTGGGTCGATGAGAACCTCGAGGGCTTCAAGGGCCGCGTCACCCGCGACGCATGGGTCGCCCAGGCCAGGCTGCTGGCCGCGGGCGGCGAGACCGAGTTCTCGAAGAAGGTCGACAAGGGGGACGTCTATTGATGTCCCCTGCGAACCGCGGATCCGACCGGGCCAGGATGCGGCAGGGCCGCATCGTGGCTCTGGTCATCGCCGGGGGCGGGATGCTGGCCATCCTCGCGCCCTGGCTGGTGCAGACCCTGGGTCTGCAGGCGCGGTTCGAGTTTCTGTTTTATCTGGCGTCGCTGGGCGCATTCGTCTGGGCGCTGATCGTGGCCCTGCGGATGCGCAGGGGCGGGGCGAACAACCAGGGTTGAGGGCATGCTGAAAGACCAGGACCGGATCTTCACCAATCTCTACGGGATGCACGACCGCACGCTGAAGGGCGCACGGGCGCGCGGCCATTGGGACGGGACGGCGGATCTGATCAAGAAGGGCCGCGACTGGATCGTGCAGGAGATGAAGGATTCGGGGCTCCGCGGGCGCGGTGGTGCCGGTTTCCCGACGGGTCTCAAATGGTCCTTCATGCCGAAGGAAAGCGACGGGCGGCCCAGCTACCTGGTCGTGAACGCCGACGAGAGCGAACCCGGCACCTGCAAGGACCGCGAGATCATGCGCCACGATCCGCACACGCTGATCGAAGGCTGCCTGATCGCGTCCTTCGCGATGGGGGCGCACGCCTGCTACATCTATATCCGCGGCGAATACATCCGCGAGAAGGAAGCCCTCCAGAACGCCATCGACGAGGCCTATGAGGCCGGTCTTCTGGGCAAGAACGCCGCCAAGTCGGGTTGGGACTTCGACCTCTACCTGCACCACGGCGCGGGCGCCTATATCTGCGGCGAGGAAACCGCGCTGCTGGAAAGCCTCGAAGGCAAGAAGGGGATGCCCCGGATGAAGCCGCCGTTCCCGGCGGGGGCGGGTCTCTATGGCTGTCCCACGACGGTGAACAACGTGGAATCGATCGCCGTCGTGCCGACGATCCTGCGGCGGGGCGCGTCCTGGTTCGCGGGCTTCGGCCGTCAGAACAACGCCGGCACCAAGATCTTCGCGATCAGCGGTCACGTGAACAACCCCTGCGTCGTCGAGGACGCGATGTCGGTTCCCTTCGAGGAACTGATCGAGCGTCACTGCGGTGGCGTGCGCGGCGGCTGGAAGAACCTGAAAGCGGTCATTCCCGGCGGATCGTCGGTGCCTTGCGTGCGCGGCGAAAGGATGAAGGACGCGCTGATGGACTTCGATTACCTGCGGGGCGAGCTGGGCTCGGGCCTCGGCACCGCGGCGGTGATCGTGATGGACAACTCGACCGACATCATCAAGGCGATCTGGCGGCTGTCCAAGTTCTACAAGCACGAAAGCTGCGGCCAGTGCACGCCCTGCCGCGAAGGCACCGGCTGGATGATGCGGGTGATGGAACGCCTGGTGAAGGGCGAGGCGGAGGTCGAGGAAATCGACATGCTGTTCGACGTAACGAAACAGGTGGAAGGCCACACGATCTGCGCCCTGGGCGATGCGGCGGCCTGGCCGATCCAGGGCCTGATCCGCAACTTCCGCGACGAGATCGAGGACCGCATCAAGGCGCAGAAGACCGGCCGCGTCAGCGCGGTGGCGGCAGAGTAAGGGAACCGGAAGCGGCGCCCCAGCCCGGCGCCGCGGGCAAGGAAGCGATGACGGACGCCATGCATCTTGCGGAGCTGAACATCGGCCGCCTTCTGGCGCCGACAGACGACCCGCGCGTGGCCGAATTCATGGGGGCGCTCGACCGCGTGAACGGGCTGGGCAAGCGGATGCCGGGCTTCGTCTGGATGATGGAAGGCTCGGGCGAACCCGGCACCGGCAATACCGAGAACACCATCGGCGACGATCCGCAATTCGTGGCCAACCTGACTTTGTGGGAGGACGGACCCAGCCTCGAACGCTTTGTCTGGGGCACGGTGCACAGGCAGTTCTACGAGCGCCGCCGGGACTGGTTCGAAGTGCTGGGCGAGATGCATTTCGTCATGTGGTGGGTGCCCGCGGGGCACAGGCCCACGCTCGAGGAAGGTCTGGCCCGGCTCGACCACCTGAAGGCCCATGGCGACAGCGACCAGGCCTTCGGCTGGGCGCATCTGAAAGACCTGAACATGTGGCGCACCCATTCCTGTGCGCCCGCAGCGGCGGAGTGAGAGACATGACCAGGACGATGCTTTTGGTGACGCTGGCCGCGGGTCTCGCGCTGAGCGCCTGCAACCGCAGGGACGAAACCATCCTCTTCGACGGCCAGGCCTTCCGCGCCAAGGCCAGCGCGGTCGACAAGGACGATCTGCGCACCTTCACGGCGACGATCTCGCCGGTCTCGGCCTCGCTGGAAGGCGCGATCGAGGCGGGCCGCTACGAGGGCACCAAGTATTGCATCGCCAATTACGGCACT
>SBFT01000161.1 GCA_006227805.1 Paracoccaceae bacterium | reverse complement strand
GGTAATCCGTGGACATCGCTACGCTCGTCGGTCTGCTCGGCGGCTTCGGCATCATTATCGGCGCGATCGCCACCGGCGGCGACGTCATGCTGTTCGTCAACGTGCCCTCGATCCTTATCGTGGTCGGCGGGACCTTCATGGTCACCCTGATGCAGGTATCCCTGGGCGACTTCCTCGGCTCCTTCGGGATCGGGCTAAAGGCATTCCTGTACAAGGTCGACGACCCGCAGAAACTGATCGAGGAAGCGGTCGCCCTGGCCGACGTGGCACGCAAGAACGGGCTGCTCGCGCTGGAAGGCCAGGAGATCAGCAACAGCTTCATGAAGAAGGGTATCAGCCTGTGCGTGGACGGCCACGATCCGGCCCTGGTGCAGAAGATGCTCACCACTGACATCGACCTGACCATCCAGCGCCACGAGGTCGGGCAGCGCATGTTCAAGAACATGGCCATCATGGCCCCGGCGATGGGGATGATCGGCACCCTGGTCGGCCTGGTGCAGATGCTGGCCAACATGTCCGACCCGGCATCGATCGGGCCGGCCATGGCGGTGGCCCTGCTCACGACCCTCTACGGCGCCATCATCGCCAACGTCTTTGCCCAGCCGATGGCCGACAAGCTGGCCCGCGCCAGCGAGCTCGAGCGCACCAACAAGGGCCTGATCCTGGAGACCATCTCGGGTATCCAGGAGGGCATGAATCCGCGCGTGCTCGAGCAGATGCTGAGCACCTACCTGCCGCCGAAGAAGCGCCCCGAGGCGGCCTGAGGCTGCGCGAATGGCCAAGGACTGTCCAAAGTGCGAGCCGGGCCTGGCCCCGTGGATGGCGACCTTCGCCGACCTGATGGCTCTGCTGATGTGCTTCTTCGTGCTGCTGCTGTCGTTCGCGACGATCGACGCGGTGCGCTTCAAGAAGATGGCCGAGTCGATGAAGGACGCGTTCGGCGTGCAGCGTGAGATTCCGGCCGCCGAGATCGTCAAGGGCGTCAGCGTGATCAAGCAGGAATGGAGCCCGACCGTCGCGGAACAGGCGGTCATCACCGAGATTCGCCAGGAGACGACCGAGGTCGAGCGCGAGCACCTGAAGATGCACGAGGGGCAGACCGAATTCGACAGCCAGGGGCAGGACAGCCGGGAGCAGGCACAGCAGGCCGAGCGCGAGGAGATGTTCGAGGCCGCCCGCGCCGAACTCGAACGCGACCTGGCCGAGCAGTTCGAGGACTTGCAGGAAGCACTCGAACTCGAGGTGGAGCAGGGCCTGGTGACGCTGGAACGCGCCGAGAACCGGATCATCATCCGCATCCAGGAAAAGGGCTCTTTCCCCTCCGGCAGCGCGCGACTCGACGCCGGCTTCCACGAGGTCATGGACCGCATTACCCGGGTTCTTGCGGCCAAGCCGGGCACCATCATGGTCGCCGGGCACACCGACAACATCCCGATCAGCACCGGGCGCTTCCGCTCCAACTGGGAACTATCCTCGGCCCGCGCGGTGACCGTGCTGCACTCGCTGCTGCGCAACAAGGACATCGCTGAAGACAGGGTCCTGGTTCAGGGTTTCTCGGACACCCGCCCGGTGGTCGACAACGACAGCCCGCAGAACCGCGCCAAGAACCGGCGTGTCGAGCTGATTCTGAGCCGCGGGATGGACCAGGACTTCGGCGACCTGAAGGAGCTCGGTACGGAATGACGAAAGGGGACGGATCATGACAGACGACACAGCGGGCGACGCCGACCGGCGCAGCTATTTCCGGGTCGACGATCAGGTCCGTCTCGCCCTGCGCAAGGTCCCGGCCGAGGATCTCGACCGCCTGCTGCAGCGGCTCGATCTGGATCTGGCCGGCAATTTCACCGTCATGTCCAGTCTCGCCGCAATCACGGCGCAGACCACAGTGGCACTGCGCCGCATCGAGAGCCGCGACCCGGAGCTGGCAGCCTACCTGCGCGCGATCGACCACAAGATCGAGGTGATCGGGCGTGCCTTCATCGCCCAGGAACCCGAACTGGTGGCGCAGGCGGCCGTTCCGGCCAACCTCAGCGCCGGGGGCATGTGCGTCGGAGTGGACGATCCGCTGCTGCCCGGTGACGCGGTCGAAATCCGCATGCTGCTGTTTCCTTCGTTCACCGGCCTGATGATCTACGGCAGCGTGGTCGAGTGCCGGCCGGCCGAGCAGCCCGACGGGTTCAGCCACCGTGCCCGGATCGAGTTCACGCACATCCGGGAACGCGATCGCGAACTGCTGATCCGCCACCTCTTGCGTCGCCAGGGCGATCAGCTGCGCGAGGACCGCGGGACCGGGGGCGGGTCTTGAATCTGCCCTGTCCGACGGTGGAACAGCTGGAGCGGGCCCTGTCTGTGGCCCGCGCCCTGCGTGAGGCAGGCCGCGATGACGATCAGCTCGGCTGGGCCCTGGAGTGCCTGCACCACCGTTGTGCAGACCTCGAGGCATTGCTGGTGCTGGTCGACCGCTACCTGCGCTTCGGCATGCCGGAACACGAACTGGCGCAGATGCGCCGTCTGGCCGACCGCCTGCGCGAGCATGGCGCGGGCGGTGCCCGCGGTGACTGCCGCGAGGGCGACCTGGGCCTGTGATGGCGGTGGCGCCTGCCTGCGCGGGCCCTTGAACCGCCTCGCCATGGCCCCATCTGGCGCCCAGGTACGGTGCAGCGGAAAGCCCCGGTGCACGCTTCTCGGTAACTCGCCCGGTGTGCTAATCTCGCCGGGTTTCAACGCATTTCGGGGGTAAACGACATGCCTTTCTACGAATATCGCTGCGGCTCGTG
>SBFT01000245.1 GCA_006227805.1 Paracoccaceae bacterium | reverse complement strand
TGCTCGACGGCGTCCCTGTGGACCCGGCGGCGACCGGCATCCTCTATGGCGCGGGCGTGGCGATCCACGCCGACACGCCGCGCGGGCCGGTCTGGGGGCACGGCGGATGGATTCCCGGCTACGTCTCCAGTCTGCGCCACTATCCCGATCACGGCGTCACCGTCGCCTTCCAGGTCAACAGCGACATCGGCGTCACGGACGACACGAACGATCTTGTCCCGGCCCTCGAAGGGGCGCTGGCCGACCTTGCGATCGAGGCGGTCCGGTGATCGCGCGGCGCACCCTTCTGACCAGCCTTGCCGGCATCGCGCTGGCAGGCGGAGCATGGAGCGTCGGCGCCTACCGCGCCACCAAAGCGGGGGCCGAGGCCCGTATCGCTCGGCGCAGCAGCATCATCGAGACGCGCGCGGGGCCGCTGGAATACTCTGTCGCGGGCCACGGGCCTGCGCTGATGATGATCCATGGCACCGGCGGCGGGTTCGACCAGGGCCTTCTCTTCGCCCATGGCCTGCGCGAGGCCGGCTTCCGGATCGTCGCGCCGTCGCGCTTCGGATACCTCGGAAGCGGCTTTCCCGCCGACGCCTCCCCGGCGCGCCAGGCGGATGTGCTTGCCGACTTGCTCGACCATCTCGGCCTCGAACGGATCGTCGTCGCGGGCGGCTCGGCGGGGGCGCTGACGGGGGCGGAGTTCGCGCTGCGCCATTCCGACCGGTGTTCGCATCTCGTCCTGATCGTGCCCGCGGCGAACCTGACGGGGCGCGACCCGGTGGCGTTCACCGCCCTGCAGCGCTTGGCGGTCGAGCGCGTCCTGACCTCGGATGCCTGGTTCTGGGGCTTCGCGACACTCGCCCCCGACATGGTTCTGCGCACGCTGCTCGCGACAGACCCGGCACTGCTCGACCGGGTTTCACCGGAAGAACGGCGCCGCGCCGACCTGATCCGCGAAGGGTTGATGCCGATCGGCCGCAAGGTGGACGGTTTGCGGAACGACGGCTTCTGGGCGGGAACCCCGGCGCAGACGGCCTTCGAGGACATCGCCGCGCCCACCCTGATCCTGTCCTGCGAGGACGACCTGTTCGGCACGGCCGAAACCGCCCGCCTGCTGGCCGGGCGCATCCCTGACGCGCGGCTGGTCGTCTATCCCGACGGGGGCCACATCTGGCTGGGCCATGATGCCGACCTGACGCGGGACATACGCGATTTCGTCACCGGGACATCCAGTCCCTGACATCTCGAGGAGAAGCCCGATGCCCTACACCCGCGTCACACTCAAGGCTTTCGGTGGCCCGGAAAACCTCGCGTTGGAGACAGTCGAAGACCTGCCGGAGCCGGCGGCCGGCGAGGTGAGGGTCCGCGTTCTGGTGACGAGTGCGGCCTTCACCGACGTGATGATCCGCAAGGGCATGTATCCGGACGTGAAGGACAAGCCGCCCTTCACCCTAGGCTATGACATGGTGGGGATCGTCGACGCGACAGGTCCGGATAGCGCGCGGTTCAAGCCCGGTGACCGCGTGGCGGACGTCACGACGATCGGTGCCTACGCCGAATACCTCTGCCTGCCGGAGGATCGCCTGACCCCGGTGCCCGATGCGGTGTCCGATGTCGATGCACTGGGCATGATCCTGTCGGCGGTCACGCCCTACCAGATGCTCACCCGCGTGGCGAAGATGCAGGCGGGCCAGAGCCTGCTGATCCACGGCGCGGGTGGCGCGGTGGGCACCTCCATGCTGCAACTGGCGCGCGACGCCGGGATCACGGCCTTCGGCACCGATGTTGCCGCCAAGCACGACCTGATCCGCAGCCTCGGCGCCACGCCGATCGACGCCGATGCACCCGAAGCGGCTGTCATCGAGGTGACAGACGGCGGGGTCGATGCCGTGTTCGACCCGCTGGGCGGGGAAAGCCTGTCGCGCTCGCTGCACGCGTTGAAGCCGGGAGGCCTTCTGGTGGCTTTCGGTTTCCAGAACGAGGTGCTGGGGCGCGGCGGCTCGATCCCGATGGATTTCGTGAAGCTGACGCTCTGGGACTGGCTGCCGAACGGCCACGCGACCGCGTTCTACTCGATCGGAGCGATGCGCCGCAAACATCCCGAATGGTTCCGCGAGGATCTGGCCACCCTGTTCGGGATGTTGGCAGCGGGGCGGATCAAGCCCGTCGTCGCCGAGGTGCTGTCAATGACCGAGGTTCGTCGGGCGCATCAACGGGTCGAAGCCGGCGACGTCGCCGGTAAACTGGTCCTGCGGGTCTCCACGTCATGATTGCCAGCACCAGGATTTTCCTTTCCCCTTGGTCCGGATCGGTCGCGATGACGAATACAGGGCTGCCCTTTCGACTTGGGGATAGTTTCGCCCATCCGAGCGAGGCAGTCCTGGGACGGATCGGCGCAATGGATCGGTGACGACATGAGGCTCCGGGGTCTCCCTCTGGCGATGATCGGCCTCTTCGCCGTGGCGGCGGCGGTCGCCGCGGGGCCTGGACTTGCGGCATCGGATCCTGACCGTCTGGCGGACATCGCGCGCGAGCGGATGGAGGCGGATGGCGTAGCCGGTGTCGTGATCGTGTTGATTGCCGACGGCAGGCCTGTCTGGACCGGAGCCTTCGGCATGGCCGACCCGGCGGCCGGTCTGGCGATGACCACGGACGCGCTGTTCCGGGTGGAATCGATCTCGAAACCCGTTACCGCATGGGGCGTGGTGCGGCTGGCCTTGTCCGGGCAGCTTGACCTTGATGCACCCATCGACGCCTGCCTGACGCGTTGGCATCTGCCCGAAGCCGCAGCGCGGAT
>SBFT01000419.1 GCA_006227805.1 Paracoccaceae bacterium | reverse complement strand
TGACCGGCAATGAAGGCGTCGACGAACTGGCCGCCTCGCTGCGCGCGCTCTGGCGTGCGCGTGGCGATCAGGGCTGAACGGCCCGGGGACATGGCAGGAAGGACCGGGCGAGGGGGGATGGCGCCGCCGCAGCCCGCCTCTGCGCGCGGATCGCTCGGGGGCATTGCCTCTGCCCCGCGTCGGGGTAAGCTGAGCCGGTTCCGTTCGCGCGTGACGATAAGGGGTTTGCCATGATGATCCAACGCCGGATGCCTGCCGAGTGGGCGCCGCACGACTGCTGCTGGATGGGCTGGCCCGTGCACGCGATGTGGGGGCGCGACCTCGACCGGATCGAGGCCGAATACACCGCCGTCGCCCATGCCATCCGGCGGTTCGAGCCGCTGAAGATGCTGGCCGATCCCGCGGTGGCGCCACGCGCGCGGTCCCGGCTGGGCGGGGATGTCGAGGTCATCGAGGTGCCGATGGACGATGCCTGGCTGCGCGACAGCGGGCCTTCCTTCGTCCTCGGGAACGGCGCGCTGGCGGCGGTCTCGTGGCGGTTCAACGGCTGGGGCGGGGCCAATCCCGATTTCGCGAAGGACGCGATGCTGGGGGAATTCGTGGCGGGGCAGGCGGGCGCGCCCGTCGTCACCTCGGCGCTGGCCATGGAAGGGGGCGCGATCGCGGTGGACGGGGCGGGCACGCTTCTGACCACGGACACGGTCGTCTTCAACCCCAACCGCAACCCGGGCATCACCCGCGCCAAGGCCGAGGCCGAATTCGCGCGCACGCTGGGCGTCTCGAAGGTGATCTGGCTGCCGGGCAACAGGCACGAATTCGGAACCGACGGCCATGTCGACGGCATCGCCTGCTTCGTCCGCGAAGGGGTGCTGCTGTTCGAGGAGGATCTCGACGACGCCGGCGGCCTTTCGGCCACCTCGCGCGCCAATCTCGTGGCGCTCGAAGGCCAGACCGACGCCGCGGGCCGCAGGATCGAGATCCTGCGCATGACCTCGGCCCCCGCGGCGGGCGCGGCGGGCAAGGGCGACTGGGGCACGTCGCGGTCCTACATCAACTTCTACATCGCCAATGGCGGCATCGTGATGCCGTCCTTCGGGCTGCCCGCGGATGACGCGGCGCGCGATGCGGTCGCTGCGGCCTTCCCCGGACGCGAGGTCGTTCAGGTCCCGGTGCCGGTCCTGGCGACCGGCGGCGGCGGGATTCACTGCATCACCCAGCAACAGCCGGCGGTCTGACGGTCACGATTTCATGGACAGGTCGGCGGAAATCGCGCAGCCTTGACCCGGGGCGGCCCGGCGCCATCGCGCGGGGCCTTTGAACAGACTGGGACCGACATCATGACGGCAACCGCACGGGCGGCCGCGCCACGCGGCCTTGTGGCACCGAAACTGATCGCCGCCGACCTGGCGGTGGGCAAAATCACGCTTCTGGACTTCGCGAAGAAGGCCGGGCGGAACATCTTTTCGGTGATCCCGCAGGAGACGCTGACCCAGACCTATCTGAAGGGTCCGGCGAAGATGCACTATGTCTGCGACCCCGAGATGGTGACCGAGCTTCTGGCGGGCGCGGGGCGGCGCTTTCCGAAATCCGACTTCACCCGCAACGTGATCGGCGCCGCCGTCGGCAACGGCATGATCCTGTCCGAGGGTCAGAAGTGGCGCGAACAGCGGCAGCGCTATGCGCCCCTGTTCGCGGCGCGCAACCTGCCCGTCCTGACCAGCCATTTCGCCGAGACCGGCGAGGAACTGGCCGATTTCTTCATCCGCGCCGATGGCGAGGTGGATGTGGCTGATTCCGCGCAGGAGGCGACGCTGACCGACATCTCGCGCGTCATGTTCTCGGGCAACGAGGCGGTGGACAAGCGCGACGTGCGCGAGGGGATGCGCCGCTTCACCGACTACATCGGCTACATGTCGCTCTTCGACCTGATGGGCCTGCCGAAATGGGTCCCCCGCAAGAAGTGGCTGAAGAGCAAGGAGCCCATCCGCAGCCTGCGCCAGCTGGCGCGCAGCGTGATCGAGATGCGCCAGGCCGCCCGGCACGAGGTGCCCGAGGATTTCCTCGACCTGCTGATCGAGGCGCTGGAAAGCGACCGAGAGGATATCGACACCACGGTCGACAACCTGCTGACCTTTGTCGCGGCGGGCTACGAGACTTCCGCCAACACGATCGCCTGGGGTCTCTACCTGCTGGCGATGCACCCCGAGGTGCAGGAGGAACTGCGTGCCGAAGTGCGTCAGGCCTGTCCCGAAGGTCCGATCACCTTCGAGAGACTGCCCACGATGCCGAAACTCCTGTCCCATATCCGCGAGACGCTGCGGCTCTATCCGGCGGGGGCGCTGTTCGCGCGGGATGCGACCGAGACGGTCACGATCAAGGACGTCACCTTCCGCAAGGGCGATGTCATCATGTTCCCGGTCTATTCGCTGCATCGCAACAGCGTGCTGTGGGAGGATGCCGACACCTATCGCATGGACCGCTTCCTCGACCGGAAATACCCGCGCGGGCAGTATATCCCCTTCGGGGACGGCCCGCGCATCTGCATCGGCGCGCAATACGCCGAGACCGAGTTGATGGTGCTGATGGCCTCGGTCCTGCGGCGCGTGCGCTTTTCCATGAGCGATCATCCCGTGCAGCCCCCCATCCTGACCTTCACCATGCGACCCGGCGGTCAGATCATCCTGCGCGCGGAACGGGCCTGATCGGGAAACGGTCGCCCCCGCCGCGGGGCGATTGTTTCATGCATCGGCGGTGTGCCTTTCGATGGTGCCAAATACTTCAAATTTGAGACG
>SBFT01000206.1 GCA_006227805.1 Paracoccaceae bacterium | reverse complement strand
GGCTGGCGGTTGTTGACCAGCATGATGACGAACTGGATCACGGTCGCCACCGTCAGAACCGTCTGCGCGATCGAGATCATCAGCGCGATCAGGACCATGTAGAGAAGGCGCATCCCCAGGTGATCCTTCGCCACGTGGGGCTGTTCGCCATGGATACGGCCCTGCACCTTGTCTTCGTCGTTCATCGCTCACCCGGTCCTGTCACTTGCGCAAACCCTAACCCATTCCGGCGCGCCGCGCATCACTTCAACTGGCTGTCCTTCGATCCGCGCCGGTTTATCCCAGCCCGCTGAACGGGCCGCGCGTCGCGTTCGGAGGCGCAGTCGATGCAGAGCTTGACGCCCGGGATCGCCGTGCGGCGGGCTTCGGGGATTTCTTCCTCGCATTCGGCGCAATGGGTCAGGCTGTCGCCCACGGGGCGCTTCGCGGCCTTCATCCGCGCCAGTTCGTCCGAGATCGAAGCCTCGATCTGTTCGCTCACCGCGCCGTCGCGTGCCCATCCGCCAGCCATGTGCCGATCCTCCTGCCCGCAGCCTAGACATCAACCGGGAAAATGCAAACGGCCCCGACTTGGGGTCCGGGGCCGTTCTTTTGTCATGCGCCGTGCCGCGCGGCGGATCACGCCGAGGTCAGCATGCCCCGTTCCTTCGCCAGGTCGCGCATACGCTTTTGCAGCTTCTCGAAGGCGCGCACCTCGATCTGGCGGATGCGTTCGCGGCTGACGTCGTATTGCGCGCTCAGGTCCTCCAGCGTCATCGGCTGGTCGGCCAGGCGGCGCTGGGTCAGGATGTCCTTCTCGCGGTCGTTCAGCACGTCGAGCGCCAGCGCCAGGAGTTCGCGGCGCGCCTCGAGTTCGTTCTGCTCCTCGTAGGCGCCGGCCTGGTCGGCGTCTTCGTCTTCCAGCCAGTCCTGCCACTGCATCGCGCCGTCGCCTTCGACGCCGACCGTGGCGTTCAGCGAGGCATCGCCCCCCGACATCCGCCGGTTCATGCTGATGACCTCGTCCTCGGTCACGCCCAGGTCGGTGGCGATCTGCCGGACGTTGTCGGGGTGCAGGTCGCCCTCCTCCAGCGCGCCGATCTTGGCCTTGGCCTTGCGCAGGTTGAAGAACAGCTTCTTCTGGGCGCTGGTCGTGCCCAGTTTCACCAGGCTCCAGGACCGCAGGATGTATTCCTGGATCGAGGCGCGGATCCACCACATCGCGTAGGTGGCCAGCCTGAAACCCTTTTCCGGGTCGAAGCGTTTCACCGCCTGCATCAGGCCCACATTCGCCTCGGAAATCACCTCGGCCTGGGGCAGGCCATAGCCGCGATAGCCCATGGCGATCTTGGCCGCCAGGCGCAGGTGCGACGTGACCATCCTGTGCGCGGCCTCGGGGTCCTGATCCTCGACCCAGCGCTTGGCCAGCATGTATTCTTCTTCCGGTTCCAGCAGCGGGAACTTGCGGATTTCCTGCAGATAGCGGTTCAGGCCGCCTTCGGGTGTGGGGGCCGGAAGATTCGCGTAATTTGCCATGTCCCTGTCTCACTCCCAATGTTTAAGGGCTTAACATACATATGTGTCAGCCCAGCCTGTCCTTCAAGTGTCAGGCGCATCGATAATTGCGATATTGGACTTAACGTCCGGTTAAGTAAGAGGTGTGACAGCGCGCTCACGCCCATGTGCGGCCGTGTTACAGCGCGCGCAGATCGTCCAGCAAGGCGGCCATGTCCGCGGGCAAGGGGCTTTCGAACCGCATCTGCTGTCCCGTCACGGGATGGGTGAACCCAAGCGTGGCGGCGTGCAGGGCCTGACGGGGAAAGGCCGCGACGGCGGCGCGCGCGGCCTCGGGCAAGGCGGCGGCCGCGATCTTGCGCCGCCCGCCATAGACCGGATCGCCGACCAGGGCGTGGCCGGCATGGGCCATGTGCACGCGGATCTGGTGGGTGCGCCCGGTCTCCAGCCAGCACTCGACCAGCGCCAGGACCGGGGGCGAGCCGAAGGTCTCGGCCACGCGCACCCGCGTCACGGCGTGGCGGCCGCCGGTGAAGGTGACCGCCTGGCGCTGGCGGTCGGTCCTGTGGCGGGTCAGCTGCGTGGTGATCTTGAGGATGTTGCCGGGCTCGAAACTGGTGCCACGGATACCGCGCAGGCGGGGGTCGCTGGCATCCGGCACGCCGTAGGCCAGGGCCTGGTAGCGACGCTCGACGCTGTGGGCCTCGAACTGCGCGGCGAGGCCCGCATGGGCCGCGTCCGACTTGGCGACGACCAGAAGGCCGGTCGTGTCCTTGTCGATGCGATGCACGATCCCCGGCCGCTTGACGCCGCCCACGCCGGACAGGCTGTCGCCGCAATGATGCAGCAGCGCGTTGACCAGCGTGCCGTCGGGCGTGCCGGGCGCGGGATGCACCACCATGCCTGCGGGCTTGTCGATGACGATCAGGTGGGCGTCCTCGTGGACCACGTCCAGCGCGATGTCCTGGGGCCCGATATGGCTGTCCTCGGCCGCATCGACGGTGATCTCGACCCGGTCGCCCGCCGCGACCCTGTCCTTGGGGTCGGTCACGACCAGGCCGTTGACGCGCACCGCGCCCTCGGCGATCAGGCGGGCCAGGCGCGTGCGCGACAGCGACGCCTCGTCTGGCACATCGCGGGCCAAGGCCTTATCAAGGCGCGACGGCGGCGCGTCCGCGATGACAAAGCTGAGGGGACCTGCGTCCATGTCCGACCCTTCCAAACCCGACCCTTCCAAATCCGACCCTTCCGATCCGGCTCACCTGCCCGAACCCGCGAACCTGCGCTTTCTGCGCCGGCTGGTGACGGTCTTGACCGCGGTGATGATTGGCGGGGTTCTAGTCATCACGGGCCTGCTTGTCATGCGTTTCTCGGGGCGCCCCCCCGCCCTGCCCGCCAGCATCGCCCTGCCCGATGGCACGAAGGCGCAGGCCTTCACGCAAGGCGCGGACTGGTTCGCCATCGTCACCACGGACGACCGCATCCTGATCTACGACCGCGACACCGGCGCCCTGCGCCAGAGCATCGAGATCGAGTGAGGGGAGAGGTGGTACCGCCTCCCCGGCTTGAACGGGGGACCTCTGGATCCACAATCCAGCGCTCTAACCAACTGAGCTAAGGCGGCACTGCGGGGCGTG
The DNA here is from genome assembly GCA_006227805.1 of Paracoccaceae bacterium. Lineage (GTDB taxonomy): Bacteria > Pseudomonadota > Alphaproteobacteria > Rhodobacterales > Rhodobacteraceae > JAGYKE01. Next base: position 4,908 of record SBFT01000206.1, on the reverse strand, counting down.
TCTTACACCCGCCGCGCGGAGGCGGCAAGCGCGCTATAGCAACATCGTGCCCGGGGATGCAACCGGCAATCGCGGGCGCGGGGCCTTGTCAGAAGCGATAGGTCCAGGTCTGCTCGACCAGGTCCTGACCGAAGGACCGCACCGGTTCCGAGGCCACCAGCCGCCACCCCGCCGCCCGGTAGAGCGCGCAGGCCGCACGGTGGCTTTCATGGGTCCAGAGCGTCATCCCCGAATACCCGGCCCGCCGCGCGAACTCCATGCAGGTCTCCAGCATCCGGCGGCCCAGCCCCTGCCCGCGCGCCTCGGGCTCCAGCAGGAACAGCCGCAGCTTGGCGGTCGTCGCGTCGTGGCGGACACAGAAGATGCTGCCCAGGCGCCGACCTTCCCCTTCCGCGATCCAGCCCTGTTCGCAAGCGGGGTCATGCCCGGCGCTGAAGGCCTGAAGGATGCTGCGCACCAGCGGCGCGAAACTGTCGTCGAACCCGTCATTCTGCGCATAGAGCGTGCCATGCCGTTCGACCAGCCAGTCGGTATCCTCGGGTCGGAAGGGGCGCAGCGTGATTTCGGTCATCTCGGGATGGGATACCGCCGCGCCTTGCTTTTCAAGCCCCGTCAGGCTAGCACGACGCGTCCCTCGAATGGACCCGCCAGCGGAGAAGACCCATGGGCATCAACACCGAACGCGACATCGAGGCCAACCTGCAGATCGGCCCGACCGATCACGGCATGGTGCGGCTGTTCGTCGAGGCGCGCGGGGTCGAGATCCCGATGGATTTCGACCCGGAAGAGGCCGAGGAAATCGCCGACGAAATCCGCGCCGCCGCCCAGGCCGCCCGCCAGGTCAGGCGCTGAAGCCCGGATCGCGCAGCGCGTGCAATCGGCGCGCGGCATCGGTGGCGAATTTCTGGATCAGCATCCTGCGCCGCGCCGCCGCGACCGGCATCGCGTCCGGCATCCGCACGATCTCGGCGTCATAGCCGTCGGCCAGCATCAGCCCCGTCCCCTCGGGCAGCAGATCGACGGGGAAACCGGTATCGACCGCCCAGAAATAGCGGTCGCACCAGTCGAGGTAGTTCCGCCACTTCGCATCGCCCCGGAAATCCGCGCGCGAGGACTTGCATTCGATCACCCACAACTCGCCCTTGGGGCCCAGCCCCATGACATCGACGCGCAGGCCGCGCGCGGGGACGAATTCCTCGACCGTGGCGAAGCCCAGCCCCGTCAGGTGGCGCGCCACGCCGCGGGCCAGGCGTTGTCCGGGTTGCAGATCCAGCATCATGCCCGAAATGTGAACAATTCGTGAACACAAATCAAGTCCCGCCGCGCCCAGATGTCCTATTGCCGAAACCTCTCCCGCGCCTTACCTGAGACGCGTGGCGGGTTCTGCCCTACGCGTGAACGGTTGCATTCCGGTGGCCTTAAACATTTCCGAGGGGGCTGGCTCTGCTCAGGTCCTGGCCTGAATACCTGGCGCCCACCTGTAGAACAGGTCCTCGGGAATCAGAACCGCACGGTTGCCTGGTGGTCCCGTCACACCTCTCCCAGGCCCGGTCCTATCGGCGGATGGCGCGTCCCTTGCGCGCGGGCACGCGCACGGGGATCATCATGCCGCCCCGCGGTCCGCGATCATCGTCGTCCCGGCGCCCCATCTCCATCACCGCCCAGCCGAACTGGACCGCGCCGAACAAGGCGCCATGGAAGAACCACAGGATGAAGACGACCAGCCAGCCCGAGGGATCATGGCGGATCATGCCCCAGAGCCCCAGCACATCGAACCACAGAAGCGCCGCGACGAAGCCCGCGGCGATGGCGAAGCCGATCAGGGTGTGGCGGATATAGAGCTTGATGAGGTCTGGCATGGCGTGTCCTCGCTGGTTGGACGCAACCTAACACAGCTTGCCGCATAATCCAGTGGCACCGGCGGAAACCCGCCCCTGCCCTGTCCTGGAGGCGTCAGAAGGCCTCGGGGCGTGCCTCGCGCGCCATGTGATCCAGGACGGCATTGACGAATTTCGCCTCGCGCCCTTCGGGAAAGAAGGCGCGCGCGATCTCGACGAATTCGCTGATCACCACCTTGGGCGGGGCCTCGCCCTCGATCATCTCGGCGCCGGCCGCGCGAAACAGCGCGCGCAGCGTCGGGTCGATCCGCGCGATCGGCCATTTCGCCACCAGCGCGCGGTCGGTCATCTGGTCGATGCGGGCCTGCAGGTTGACCGCGTCGCCCACCAGTTTCGAGAACAGGTCCGGATCGCCTTCCAGCATCTCGTCGCCCTCGTAGACCGCGCCGAAGCGGTGATCGAGGAATTCGCGCACCACCCGGCTGCTGTCCTGACCCGAGGCTTCCATCTGGAACAGCGCCTGCACGGCATAGAGCCGCGCGGCGCTGCGCATCTTGCGTTTCTGGTTGCCCGAAAGGGCCGGCGCGCGGTCGCTCATGCGGTGGGGAATCCGTCGGAATTGCCTGCGATCTGGAAGGATCCGCCGGGCCTGAACCCGACACCCTTCGACTGGTCGCCCCACTTACGGGTCAGCGCGATCAGATGCAAGGCCGCCGCCGCCGCACCGCCGCCCTTGTTCTGGCCCGCGGGATCGGCGCGCACCACGGCCTGGGCCCGGTTTTCGACCGTCAGGATGCCATTGCCGATGCACAGGCCCTGCAGGCCCATCAGCTGCAGCGCGCGGCTGCTGTCGTTGCAGACGGTGTCGTAATGCGTCGTCTCGCCCCGGATCACGCAGCCAAGGGCCACGTAGCCGTCGAAATGCGACCGCCGGTCGGTGATCGCGATGGCTGTGGGCACTTCCAGCGCACCCGGCACCTCGACCAGGTCCCAGGTGCCGCCCGCCGCCTCGATCTCGGCCTTCGCACCTGCGACCAGGTTGTCGGCGATGTCCTTGTAATAGGGCGCCACGACGATCAGCAGCTTCACCGGCTTCGAGAATTCCGGGCGCGGCAGGATGTAGTGGCTTTCCGTTCCGGCCATGGCTCTAGTCCTCCGAGATCCGCATCGTGCCGGTGATCTCCAGCCCATAGGCCTCGAGGCCCACCACATTCGGCTTGGGGCTGTCGGTCAGCAGCACCAGACGCGACAGGCCCAGCGAGGACAGGATCTGCGCGCCCACGCCATACTGGCGCAGGGTGCGGGGATGCTTTTCCTCGCCCGTGGTCAATTGCATCCGCGTGTCGCGCAGCAGCACGACGACACCGCACCCCGCCTCGGCCACCTTGCGCATGGCGTTCTGGAACGCGGCCGCGCGGCCCGGCGCGCCCAGCCCCACCACATCCAGCATCGGGTCCATCGCATGCATCCGCACCAGAACCGGGTCCTCGCCCGTGATGTCGCCCTTGATCAGCGCGATGTGCTCGGCGCCCTGGGTCTGGTCGGCATAGATGCGCAGGGTCCATTCGCCGCCGAACTCCGAGGTCACGACCTCTTCCGAGGCCACCCGCACCAGGTTGTCATAGCGCCGACGATAGGCGATCAGGTCGCTGATCGTGCCGATCTTCAGCCCGTGACGCTGCGCGAAGGCCACGAGGTCGGGCAGACGCGCCATCGAGCCGTCCTCGTTCATGATCTCGCAGATCACGCCCGAGGGGTTCAGACCGGCCAGGCGGCTGATGTCCACCGCCGCCTCGGTATGGCCTGCGCGCACCAGCACGCCGCCATCGCGCGCGCGCAGCGGAAAGACATGGCCCGGCGTCGCGATGTCGGCGGCGGTCTTGCCCGCATCGATCGCCACCGCGACGGTGCGCGCGCGGTCATGGGCCGAGATGCCGGTGCTGACGCCTTCGCGCGCCTCGATCGAGACCGTGAAGGCGGTCTCGTGCCGGGACGAATTGTTGGTCGACATCAGGGGCAGGCCCAGCGCATCGACCCGGGCGCTGGTCATGGCCAGGCAGATCAGCCCGCGCCCATGCGTCGCCATGAAGTTGATCGCCTGCGGCGTCGCCATCTGCGCGGGAATGATCAGGTCGCCTTCGTTCTCGCGGTCCTCGTGGTCGATCAGGATGAACATGCGCCCGTTGCGCGCGTCCTCGAGGATATCCTCGGTCGGTGAAATCGCATCCGCCCAGTCGATCTCGACAGGTCCCGGCGTCTCATAGGTCATGGCGCTGCCCTTCCAGCTGTCTCGCCCGGCAGATAACCCGCGCGGCGGCGATTGACCAGTGCGACGTCACGCGCATGGGCCCTGCGGCCCCGCTTCTTTCTGGTCTCAAATACGCAAATGGCGCGCCGCCTCAGCCGGCGCCGGCCTCGGCCAGTCGCGCGACATAGCGCGCCAGGGTGTCGATCTCCAGGTTGACCCTGTCGCCCACCTTCACATCGCCCCAGGTGGTCACCGCCTTGGTATGGGGGATGAAGTTGATCCCGAAAACGCAGCCGTCCACCTCGTTCACCGTCAGGGACGTGCCGTTCAGCGCGACCGATCCCTTGGGCGCGATGAACCGCGCCAGCGCATGGGGCGCGCGCAGGCGCACGCGCGTGCTGTCGCCCTCGTCGGTCACCGCAATCACCTCGGCCACGCCATCGACATGGCCCGACACGATATGCCCGCCCAGCTCGTCGCCCACCCGCAAGGCGCGTTCCAGGTTCACGCGCCTGCCCACGGCCCAGGTGTCGAGGTTCGTCTTCGACACCGTCTCGGCGCTGATCTGCACCTCGTACCAGCCGGGGCCCAGCGCGACCACGGTCAGGCAGACCCCGTCCGAGGCGATCGACGCGCCGATCTCGATGCGGTCCGTGTCATATCCGGTGGCGATCCGCGCCCGCAGGTCGCCCGCCTTGTCCAGCGCCGTGACGGTGCCGATATCGGTGATGATGCCGGTGAACATGGGCCTGGTCCTTTCGCGCGATGCCTGCCCCTGACCTAGCCGCGCCGTGCGCCTGCGACAAGCCTCGCGTTGACCGC
>SBFT01000127.1 GCA_006227805.1 Paracoccaceae bacterium | reverse complement strand
GCGACCGGGGCCGAACGCGCGCTGCTGGAGCCTTTCGCGGGCAGCCTGCTGCCCGGCGCGCTGGAGGGCTATGCCCTGCCGGTGTCCGACGGGACCGAGCGCAACCGCGCCAACCTGCGCGAGGCGGCGGCGCTTCTGGCCGAAGCGGGCTGGCGGGTCGAGAACGGCGTGCTGCGCGACGCGGGCGGCGCGCCCTTCGAGATCGACGTGCTGCTGCGGTCGGCGGCGGGGGAATACAACAACATCCTCGATCTCTATGCCCAGGCGCTGGCCCGGCTGGGGATCGCGGTGCGGATCAGCCGGGTGGACGACGCGCAATACAACGAACGTCTGGCGCGGCTGGATTTCGACATGACCGACATCCGCCGCGACCTGTCGCTGTCGCCCGGCAACGAACAGAAGCTCTACTGGGGCAGCGCGGTGGCCGACCAGGAGGGCACGCGCAACCTGATGGGCGTCGCCTCGCCCGCGGCGGATGCGATGATCGAGGCGATCCTGGCCGCGCGCAGCACCGAGGATTTCCTGGCCGCGACGCGCGCGCTCGACCGGGTGCTGACCACGGGGCGTTACGTCATCCCGATCTGGAGCTTCGACGTGGGCCGCATCGCGCATCGGCGCGAATTGCGTTTTCCCGAGCGCATCCCCGTCTATGGCGACCGCATCACCTGGATGCCGGATGTCTGGTGGTGGCAGGACGAGTGACGGCGGCACGGGATCGCCGCTGTTTTCATCGCCCCAGGCACCTGCGCCCGGTTTTTGTGCAGCCCAGGCCTTGACCTGGCGCCCATCCGCGTCATCTGTCCCGCCCAGAGCGTCGAGAACGGCGCCGCCATGGGGGAATGACATGACCTGGAGCGATCTGACGGGCAACTGGGGCGCCTGGTTCGCCCGCATCAAGACGCGGTTTCCGAACCTCGACGACGGGGCCATGCCCTTCCTGAAACAGGACCGTGACCGGTTCGAGGCCTACCTGGCCCAGACCCATGACCTGACGCTGGAAGAAGCGCGCGAGGAGTTCGAGGACTTCCTCTACGTGGAATCGCTGGCACGCGAGGCGATGGACCTGCGCGCGCGCGACGGCATCAGCGTGCGGGCCTGACGGGTCAGGTCAGCGACGTCACCCAGAGGATCGTCGCGTCCTCGTCGCTGACCGAGATCACGTTGTGCCCCATCGTGGCGTCGTAATAGGCGCTGTCGCCGCGGCGCATCTCGACGGGTTCGTAGAATTCCGTGTAGAGCCGCACGACCCCGGTGAGGACATAGAGGAATTCCTCGCCGTCATGGCGCACCCAGCCGTCGAATTCCTCCATGCTGCGGGCGCGGACCCGGGCGCGGTAGGGCAGCATCTGCTTCTTGGTCAGGCCCTCGGCCAGCAGTTCGTGTTCGTAGGTCGCGGTCGCATGTGCCGCGCCGCTTCCCGATTTCGTCACCAGCATCCGCCCGTTGATCTTTTCGGCCTGCGGCGGCGTGAAGAGTTGCGGCACCGAGATGTTCAGCCCCACGGCCAGCTTCTTCAACGCCTCGTAGGTGGGCGACATCTGCCCGTTCTCGATCTTCGAGAGCGTCGATCGCGCGAGCCCGGCCTGGCTCGCGGCCTGTTCCAGCGTCCAGTCGCGCGCCTTGCGCAACTGGCGCACGCGCTGGCCCAGGTCCAGCGGTGCGGCCTCGGCGCTTTCGCCCGAGGCGCGGGCGATGCGGATCAGCGATTTGGGGTCCTTCGTGCTCATGGCCCATGTCTATAGGGCCCGCCCCGGGCGCTTGCAACGGCGCCGAACAGGGTCTAGCCAAGGCGCCATGATCTCGGTCTTCGACGATGGCCCCTGCCCGCCCTGCCCCGCGCCGTTCAACATGGCCGCGCATGTCCTGGCGCGCGCCGACGCGCAGCCCGGCAAGACCGCGTTGCAGGTGCTGGGCGCAGGTGGCGAGAGCCTGACCTATGCCGCGCTGAAGGCCGCCGTCCTGGGCACCGGCGCGGGGCTTCTGGCGGCGGGCGTGGGCCCGGGCGACATCGTGCTGATGCGGCTGGGCAATACGCCGGATTTCCCTCTGGCCTACCTGGGCGCGATCGCCATCGGCGCGGTGCCGGTGCCGACGTCCAGCCAGCTGACCGCGCGCGAGGTGGAAGCGATCGTCGCGGACCTCGCGCCGCGCCTCGTGCTGCACGACCCCGCCGTCGCCACCGCCGCCCATCCCCGCACCGTGCCGCTGGAGCGGCTGCGCGGCTGGCGCGATCTGGCGCCCGCGGAATTTCACATGGGCGATCCGGACCGGCTGGGCTACATCGTCTATACCTCGGGCACCTCGGGGCGGCCGCGCGCCGTGGCCCATGCCCACCGCGCGATCTGGGCGCGGCGCATGATGATCGCCGACTGGTACGACCTGAGGCCCGAAGACCGCGTGCTGCATGCGGGCGCGTTCAACTGGACCTATACGCTGGGCACCGGGCTGATGGACCCCTGGAGCATCGGCGCCACAGCACTGATCCCCGCGCCCGGCACCGACCCGGCCGCGCTGCCCGCCCTTCTGCGCGATCATCACGCGACGATTTTCGCAGCGGCACCAGGCGTTTACCGGAGGCTTCTCAAGTCGGACGCGCGGCTGGACCTGCCCGATCTGCGCCATGGCCTGACGGCGGGCGAGAAGCTGTCCGAGGACCTGGCGCAGGCCTGGGAGAGCGCCACCGGCCGCGGCCTCTACGAGGCCTACGGCATGTCCGAAGTCTCGACCTTCATCTCGGCCTGTCCCGCGCGGCCCGCCACGGGCGGCGCGTTGGGCCGTCCCCAGCGCGGGCGGCGGGTGGCGATCCTGGGCGCGGACG
>SBFT01000094.1 GCA_006227805.1 Paracoccaceae bacterium | reverse complement strand
CCGCCGGGCGTGGGCCCCGAGAACCGGTTCCGCGCGCCGATCCTTGCAGACAGCGCGAACCCGGTCTTCGAGAACCCCTCCGGCCGCAACCTCGATTTCGCGCTGCGCTATTCGAACAATGTCCGCCTGGGGCCCGGATCGCTGGACCTGGCCGCGACCTGGTTCGACGGCACCAGCCGCACCCCCGCCTGCACCACGGGCGTCGTCGCGGTCAGCTGCCTCGACGCGATCGTCGCGGCCCTGGGCAGCCCGCCCGGCGCGCCCCCGCCGGGGGCGTCCAGCGACGACTTCTTCGCCTGGCTGGGCGCCAACGCGACCGAGGCGCAGATCGCCGCCGTCTCGGCGGTGCCGGTCCCGGGCCTGCGCGAGTTCTACCCCGAATTGCGCCAGATCGGCCTGTCGGCGGTCTATGCCCATCGGGACCTGCAACTGAAATTCGAAGGCGCCTGGCGGCGCAGCGCGGGGCGCAGCTATTTCGCCGGCGTCGCGGGGGGCGACTACACCTGGAACGACCTCTTCGGGACGGCCCATTCCATGACGCTGGCCATCGAGTATCTGCATGACGGGCGCGATCCGGCGCAGGGCATCCCGCTCTTCGAGGACGATGTCTTCCTGGGGCTCAGCTACCGGCTGAACAATCCGCTCGACACCGCGCTGCGCTTCAGCGTGACGCACGACCTCGGCAGCAAGGCCAACTACGTGACCGCGGGCCTGTCGTCGCGGCTGAGCGACCGCGTCTCTCTGGACGTGTCGGCGACGCATATCGACACCGATGGCTTCAACGATCCCCTCGCCTTCGTGCGGCGCGACGGCTTCGTGGAACTGACGCTTTCGGTCTTCTTCTGAAGGCGTTGGTCCGCTCAGATACGCGCGAAGCCGAAGATGGCACGGGCGCTGTCTTCGGCCGCGCGCTTCAGACGGCGCGCCGACGGCTTCTGCCCTTCACGCAGTTGCGCATCGCTTTCCAGCCGCGTCATCGACAATTCGACGCGCGAAGCCAGCACCCCCCGCGCCCCGGTCGACCCCTCGGCAAGGTAGAGATGCATGTCCGGCCAGGGCAGATGCCCGCCCGACCACAAACCATGCAGATCGGCGACGAAATCGTGGCACTGGACGTTCTCGACCAGAAGGACCTGGTTGTTCGCCACCGAGAACATGTTGGACAAGGCCACGAAATGGCTGACCGCGGTGTGAATGTGCATCAGCACCGCCTGTGAATAGACCAGGTCTGTCTTCGGCCAATCGCGCGAATAGGGCATCGTGATGTCCTGAAGTCCGAAGCGATCGCGCATGTGCGGATGGCGCGATACCGCCAAGTCCAGCTGGCTGGCGCCCCGGTCTCCGCCAAAGCACATGATCTCGGGAAACAGCGCCTGGGCGGTCGAGATGTGGTCACCGCCACCGCAGCCCACCTCATGGACCGAAGCAGGTTGCAACCGCCCGATGGTTTCCAGAATTAGCACCTGGTTGGGATGGAGCACGGCGCCCTTGGTGTCCAGTCGGCCGCTGGCCGGATCAAAAGACAAGTCACCAGCGCCGGATCGTGCCTGATACTGGCTTTCGACATCCTGTTTCAGTCGGCGATGGTAACTGTCGGCGGTGTAGTTGTTCCAGTCGAAGTCGTCGTCATAGAACTTGCGCTTCTTGTATAGCAGTCTCTTGAGAAGGTTCATCTGCCCGATCCCGATCGCTCTTTGCAAACTGCGTCTCAGCCCTAATGTTACTCGCCTTCACGGGCAAGTCGACAATTCCCGGCAGACAACATCCTGGGCGGTCGCTACTCTGGCGCGCATGTCCTCGCCCGTCTCCAGCATCCGCAACCTCGGCCCCGCCTTCGAGAAGGCCTGCGCGCAAGCCGGCATCACCACCGCTGAACAGCTGCGCGAGATGGGCGCGGACGCCGCCTATGCAAGGCTGATGGCGCATGGCCACCGCCCGCATTTCATCGGGTATTACGTGCTGGTCATGGGTCTGCAGGGACGGCCCTGGAACGATTGCAAGGGCAAGGAGAAGGAGGCGCTGCGCGCGCGTTTCGACGCGCTGAAGGCGGCGCGGTCCCCGGGCGCGGCGGCGAGATCGGAACTCGACCGCTTCCTCGACCAGATCGGCGTGATCGAGAGGCGCCGATAGGAAAGGCCGCGCCCCGGGCGGGACGCGGCCTGTGATCGCGCGAAGCCGCGCGGCTCAGCCGACCAGTTCGATCCCGGCGAAGAAATAGGCGATTTCCTGCGCCGCGGTCTCGGGCGCGTCAGAGCCATGGACCGAGTTCTCGCCCACACTTTCGGCGAATTCGGCGCGGATCGTGCCGGGGGCCGCGTCGGCGGGGTTGGTGGCGCCCATGATCTCGCGGTTCTTCGTGATCGCGTTTTCGCCTTCGAGAACCTGCACGACCACCGGGGCCGAGGACATGAATTCGCACAATTCGTCGTAGAAGGGGCGCGCCTTGTGCACTTCGTAGAACTTGCCGGCCTGCGCCTTGGTCATGTGGATGCGCTTCTGCGCGATGATGCGCAGGCCCGCTTCCTCGAACTTGGCATTGATCGCACCGGTCAGGTTGCGGCGGGTGGCATCGGGCTTGATGATCGAGAACGTACGTTCCAGGGCCATCTGATATCTCCTGTCATGAACGGGCCGTCCCGCAATGCGCTCGGGCCCTTGGATTCGCTGGCGTTCCGCTAACATGGGGCGCGGGGCAGGAAAAGGGGTCGCGGGGCCCGCGCGCACAGGAACCGGACCCGCCCCCCGATTGACAGCGCGCGCGGGGCGCGCCACATCCATGCCCATGCTGCGGATCGACGACATCACCTATGCCATTGCCGGGCGGCGCCTGTTCGAGGAGGCGCGCGCCACCATCCCCGCGGGCCACAAGGTGGGCCTGGTCGGACGCAACGGCACCGGCAAGACCACGCTGTTCCGCCTGATCCGGGGCGAGCTGGCGCTGGAATCGGGGGCCATCGCGCTGCCCGCCCGCGCGCGCATCGGCGGTGTCTCGCAGGAGGTGCCGTCGTCGGATGTGAGCCTGCTCGACACCGTGCTGGCCGCCGATACCGAACGCGCCGAGCTTCTGGCCGAACATTCGGACGACCCCAACCGCATTGCCGAGATCCAGACAAGGCTGGCCGATATCGACGCCTGGTCGGCCGAGGCGCGTGCCGCCGCGATCCTCAAGGGTCTTGGCTTCGACGAGGCGGCGCAGGCGCGGCCCTGTTCGGACTTCTCGGGCGGCTGGCGGATGCGCGTGGCCCTGGCTGGGGTGCTGTTCGCCCAGCCCGACCTGCTGCTCCTGGACGAACCGACGAACTATCTCGACCTCGAGGGCGCGCTCTGGCTCGAGAGTTACCTGGCGCGCTATCCCCATACCGTCATCATCATCAGCCATGACCGGGGCCTCCTGAACCGCGCCGTGGGCGCGATCCTGCACCTCGAGGACCGCAAGCTGACGCTCTACCAGGGCAATTACGACAGTTTCGCCCGCGCGCGCGCCGAGAAACTGGCCCTGGCCGAGGCCGAGGCGAAGAAGCAGGAGGCACGGCGCGCGCATCTGCAATCCTATGTCGACCGCTTCCGTTACAAGGCCGACAAGGCCCGCCAGGCCCAGTCGCGCATCAAGGCGCTGGCGAAGATGCAGCCCATCACCAGCCCGCAGGAAGCCGCGCTGCGCGCCTTCACCTTCCCCGAACCGGACGAATTGTCGCCGCCGATCCTGTCGCTGGAGGGCGTGTCGGTGGGCTATGGCGACCGCAGGGTCCTGTCGCGGCTGTCGCTGCGCATCGACCAGGACGACCGCATCGCCCTTCTGGGCCGCAACGGCGAGGGCAAGTCGACGCTGTCGAAGCTGCTGGCGCAGCGGCTCGAGAAGCAATCGGGCCGCATCGTGCGCGCGGGCAAGCTGCGCGTGGGCTATTTCGCCCAGCACCAGGTGGACGAACTGCACGTGGACGAAACCCCGCTCGACCATCTGCGCCGCCTGCGCCCCGGAGAGACGCCCGCGCGCCTGCGCGCGCGCCTGTCCGGTTTCGGCCTGATGGCGGATCAGGCCGATACGCTGGTGGGCAAGCTGTCCGGCGGCCAGAAGGCGCGCCTGTCGCTTCTGCTGGCCACGATCGACGCGCCGCACATGCTGATCCTGGACGAGCCCACGAACCACCTCGACATCGAGAGCCGCGAGGCCCTGGTCGAGGCGCTGACCGCCTATTCCGGCGCGGTGATCCTGGTCAGCCACGACATGCACCTTCTGGAACTGGTCGCGGACCGGCTCTGGCTGGTCAAGGGCGGCGCCGTGGCGCCCTATGACGGCGATCTGGAAAGCTATCGCGCCAGCCTTCTTTCAGGTGAGGATCGCCCTGCAAAGGCCGACAAGAGCGTGGAAAAGCGCGTTCAGGCATCGCGCGACGACATCGCCAGCCTGCGCGCCGAGGTGCGCCGGTGCGAGGCGCGGCTCGACAAGCTGGCGGACATGCATGCGCGCCTGCAGGAGAAGCTGGCCGACCCCGCGCTCTACGACGACGCGCGGCGCGCCGACCTCGATGTCTGGACCGCCAAGTTCGCCGAGGTCGAGGACGGCATCGCGCGCGCCGAGGCTCTGTGGCTGGAGGCGCAGGACCGGCTGGAGGCCGCCGGTCAGGGCTGAGCCCTGCATTTTCCCTCGCGCCGCCCTATATCGAGGTCAGCAGCACGCGGGAGCGCATGATGAGCGATCTTCAAATCGGACACCTGGCCTATCTGGCCCTGCTTCTGGCGGTGGTGGGCTATGCCTTCGTCCAGAACCGCCAGGGACTGAACAAGACGCTGCAGCAGGCCGCGCTCTGGGGCCTGATCTTCCTGGGCGCCATCGCCGTCTTCGGCCTCTGGGACGACATCCGCCAGACCGTGCGGCCCAGCCAGGCGGTCTTCGCCGACAGCGGGCGCGTCGAGGTGCCGCGCGCGCCGGACGGGCATTTCTACCTGACGCTCGACGTCAACGGCCAGCCGCTGCGCTTCGTCGTCGATACCGGCGCGACGGGCGTGGTGCTGAGCCGCGCGGATGCCGCCCGCGCGGGCCTCGACCCCGAGGACCTGATGTTCCTGGGCCGCGCGATGACCGCCAACGGCGAGGTGCGCACCGCGCCCGTGCGTCTGGACCGGATGACGCTGGGCGGCTTCACCGAGACCGACCTTCCGGCCTGGGTGAACGAGGGCGAACTCGAGACCTCGCTTCTAGGGATGACCTATCTCGACCGCTGGAGCCGTATCGAGATCACGTCCGACCGGATGGTGCTCACGCGCTAAGCCCCCGGCGCCCACCTCCGGCGCCGCATCCGGCCGCGAGGTCGGGACAGGCGTATTTGGGACCAGAAAGAAGCGGATCGGCTTTCAGCTGCGGGCCTTCATCTCCCATTTTCCGCTTTCCTCTGACCAGTAGGTGGCGGGGCAACCCGCGCCCGTCAGCGCCTTCCACTGATCGCGCGCGCGCTGGACGGCGGTCGCGTCGTTGCCGTCGAAGAGGACGCAGACGCGTTGCATCTCGTGCACCTCGCCCGGCGAGACATCCGCGCCGTCGATGCTCATCAGGCAGGCGGGATCGTTGGCGCGGCTGGCATCGGTGGTCAGAAGCACGGGTTGCAGCGCGTCATGCGGCCCGCCCGCCAGTCCGTGCGGCAGGAACCCCTCCTTCGGGCCCAGCCACAGCCGCTCGTCCAGCCACGCGAGGCGCACCGCGTCGCGGCCGCGCACCACCACCCGCCAGCCCGCGCCGCGCGCGCGCTCGAGCAGCATGGGCAGCGTCGCCTCGAGCGGCTGGCGCGTGAGGTGATAGAAATAGGCCTCGCCCATCAGGCGTCCTCGTAGCCGTCCTGAATCATCCGGTTCAGCGCCAGCACGCCCCAGCCGGTGGCGCCCTTGGGCGCATAGGTCGTGTCGGACGTGACCGAGGCCACGCCCGCGATGTCGAGGTGGATCCAGGGCATATCGTCCTTGACGAAGCGCCCCAGGAACTGCGCCGCGGTGATCGATCCGGCGGGCCGTCCGCCCACGTTCTTCATGTCCGCGATGCGGGACTTCAGCATTTCGTCATAGGCCTTGCCCAGAGGCATCCGCCAGGCGCCCTCGTCCTCGGCCCTGGCGGCCTTCAGGAAGGCCTCGCAGAAGGCGTCGTCATTCGAGAAGACGCCCGCGTTCTCGTGCCCCAGCCCGATGATGATCGCGCCGGTCAGGGTGGCGAGGTCGATCAGCCCCGCGGGCTTGAAGCGCTCCTGCGCGTACCACATCACGTCGCAGAGCACGAGGCGGCCTTCGGCGTCGGTGTTGATGATCTCGACCGTGTCGCCCTTCATCGACTTCACCACGTCGCCGGGCCGTGTCGCGGTGCCCGAAGGCATGTTCTCGACCAGGCCGACCAGCCCCACGACGTTGGCGCGCGCTTTCCGCAGCGCCAGCGTGCGCATGACGCCCGCCACCACGCCCGCGCCGCCCATGTCCATGGTCATGTCCTCCATGCCCGCCGCCGGCTTGATCGAGATGCCCCCGGTGTCGAAGACCACGCCCTTGCCGACCAGCGCCAGGGGCGCTGCGTCCTTCCCGCCGCCGTCCCAGCGCATCACCACCACCTTCGAGGGGCTGGCCGAGCCCTGACCCACCGAGAGCAGCGTGCGCATGCCCAGCTTTTCCAGCTCGGGCTCGTCCAGAACCTCGACCTTCAGTCCCAGAGACGTCATCCCGGCAAGGCGCGCGGCGAATTCGGTCGTGGTCAGCACGTTGGCGGGTTCGTTGACCAGATCGCGGGTGAAGGCCACGCCCTCGGCCATCGCGAGGACCGTTTGCAGCGCCTCGCGCAGATCGTCGGGGGCGGAATGGAACAGGGTGACGGGTCCGCGCGGCTTCTGGTCGGCGGGCGGCGTCTTGTGCGCGTCGAAGCCATAATCGCGCAACGCGATCCCCAGCGCCAGCTGGGCCATCCTCGGACGCCCGCCGCAGAACACGCTGAGCCCCAGCCGCGCCTTCACCTTGCCCAGTGCCGCGCCGGCCTTGCGCGCCTCGATCGGCTGCGGGCGCGGCGGCAGGACGACGAGGCTCAGCGCCTCGGCGGCGAGGCCTGCGGGATAGGCCAGCGTCTTGACCTCGCCGGGCTTGACCTTGGCGAAACCGTCGCTCTCGAGCCAGCGGCGGACGGCGCCCCGGGTCAGGCGGTCGGCGCGTCGCGCGGCCTGGTCCATCCTGCCGTCGGGGGTCACGAAGACGGCGACATGGCCCGTGGCCTGGGCGATGGCGTCGAGCGAGAAGGGTTCACAGGCGAAATCGGTCAGGCGCGTCATCTTCGTCTCCCACATCTTGTGGCACAGACGTAACGCGACCGCCCCTTCTTGACCAGATAGCAGTTTCGCCCGCGACCCCGATGCAGTAGAACGTTGCCAGGACGCGAAGACAGGCCAGAGGGGGCGCCCCTTGTCGAGATACGACAGATACGTTCTGTCCCAGCTGTTGTGGCTGTTCGGCTTTTTCGCCCTCGTTCTTGTGGCCGTCTTCTGGATCAACCGCGCGGTTTCGCTGTTCGACCGGCTGATCGCGGATGGCCAGTCGGCGATGGTGTTCCTGGAATTCAGCGCGCTGGGCCTGCCGAACCTGATCCGGATCGTGCTGCCGATCGCGGCCTTCGCGGCCTCGGTCTATGTGACCAACCGCCTGAGCAGCGAAAGCGAGCTGACGATCATGCGCGCCACCGGCGCCAGCCCCTGGCGGATGGCGCGCCCCTATGCCCTGTTCGGGCTGATCGCGGCCGCGATGATGAGTTTCCTGACCCATCTGGCGCTGCCTGCCTCGATCGACCAGCTGGCCCTGCGCGAGGCGGAAGTCTCGCAGAACAGCACCGCGCGGCTGCTGACGGAAGGCACCTTCCTGCACCCGACGGCCGGCGTCACGTTCTACATCCGCGAGATCGAGCCCAACGGCACCCTGCGCGATGTCTATCTCTCGGACCGCCGCGACCCCGAACAGACCCTGACCTATACCGCCAGCACCAGTTATCTGGTGCGCACCGAGGAAGGCGCGAGCCTGATCATGGTGCAGGGCATGGCGCAGCGCCTGGCCGGGGAAGGCCAGACCCTGTCCGTCACCAACTTCTCGGAACTGGCCTATGACATCAGCAGCCTGATCCGGCGGGACGCCGCACCGGGGCGCAACCTGCGCGCGATCCCGACCGCCGAACTCCTGACCGATCCCGAGGGCCTGGTGGCGCGCGAAGGCCGCACGCGGGGCGAACTGGCCGAGGAACTGCACCTGCGTTTCGCCCGCGCGCTGATCTGCGTCAGCGTCGCGTTGATCGGCTATGGCGCGCTGATCCTGGGCGGTCATTCGCGGTTCGGCGTCTGGCGCCAGATCGTGCTGGCGGTGGTGCTGCTGATCCTGCTGGAATTGCTGCGCGGCGTCGTGACCGAACCCGTGATGGCCGATCACCGCGCCTGGCCGCTGATCTACCTGCCCGCGCTGGTGGGGCTGGCGATCGCCGCGGTGATGCTGCAGGTCTCGGGACGTCCCCTGTTCCGCAGCCTGTCGCTGCGCCGCGCGGGAGCGGCGCCATGACGCTGCATCTCTATTTCGCGCGCCGCTTCTTCGTCACCTTCCTGATCGTGACGCTGCTGTTCCTCGCGCTGATGGCGCTGGTCGACCTGATCGAACAGATGCGCCGGTTCGAGGCGCTGGACCTGACCTTCGCGCAGATCCTCCAGATCGTGGCGCTGAACGCGCCGGGGGCGATCGCCGAGATCCTGCCGCTCATCATGATCCTGTCCACGGTCGCCCTCTTCGTGACGCTGGCGCGCAGCAGCGAACTGGTGGTGGTGCGTGCCGCCGGCCGGTCGGGGCTGCGCACGCTGGCCGCGCCGGTGGTCGTGGCCTGCCTGATCGGGGTCTTCACGGTGACCACGCTGAACCCCATCGTCGCGGCGACCGACGCGCAGTCCAAGCGCCTGAGCGAACTCTACCGCACCGGCGGGACATCGGCCCTGTCGATCAGCTCGGACGGGTTGTGGCTGCGCCAGGGAACCGAAACCGGACAGACCGTGATCCATGCCCAGCGCTACAGCGCAGATGCCGACATTCTCTACGACGTGACCTTCATGGGCTTCGAACGCCAGGGCGGCCCCGTCCGGCGGATCGAGGCCGGATCGGCCCGTCTGGTCGACGGCGCCTGGTCGCTGCGCGCGGCCAAGGTCTGGAACCTGACCGCCGGCCTGAACCCCGAAGGCACCGCCGCCCGGCACGAGAGTTACGAGGTCCCCTCGAGCCTGACGCAGGAGCGCATCCGCGACAGCCTGGCCAGCCCGCGCAGCGTCTCGATCTGGGAACTGCCCGGCACGATCCGCCAGCTGGGCGAGGCCGGCTTCACCACCAAGCGACACCAGATCTGGTTGCAGACCGAACTGGCGCAGCCGCTCTTCCTGCTGGCCATGGTGCTTGTTGCAGCAGCCTTCACCATGCGGCATACCCGTCTGGGGGGCACCGGCATGGCGGTGCTGGTCTCGGTACTCTTGGGCTTCGGTTTGTATTTCATCCGCAACTTCGCTCTGGTTCTGGGGGAAAACGGGCAATTGCCCGTGCTTCTGGCCGCATGGGCCCCTCCGGTCGCGGCGGTGATGCTGGCGGTGGGCCTGCTTCTGCAGACCGAGGACGGCTGAGATGGGCCGCGCGCGGATCCTCGCCCTGTGCCTCGCGGCCTGCCTCGCCGCCCCCTGGGCCGCGTCCGCGCAGGACAGCGCCCCCGCGGCGGTGCTGATCGCCGACCGCGTCAGCGTCGCCCAGGGCGACACCCTGATCGCCGAAGGCAATGTCGAGGCCTTCCAGGGCACCCAGCGTCTGAGCGCGCGGCGCATCACCTATGACCGAAAGACCGGCAGGCTGGCGATCGAGGGCCCGATCCGCCTGCAGGACGGCAGCGACATCACGATCCTGGCCAGCGCGGCCGAACTGGACGCCGACCTCCAGAACGGCCTTCTGACCGGGGCGCGCATGGTGCTCGACCAGCATGTCCAGATGGCGGCCCTGCAGATCGACCGCAAGGGCGGGCGCTATACCCAGCTCTACAAGACCTCCGTCACGTCCTGCCGGATCTGCGCGGAAGGCGAGGCGCCGCTCTGGCAGATCCGCGCCCGCCGCGTGATCCATGACCGCGAGGAAAAGCAGCTCTATTTCGACGACGCGCAATTGCGCGTGCTGGATGTGCCCATCTTCTACGTGCCGCGTCTGCGCCTGCCCGATCCCACCCTCGATCGCGCCAGCGGCTTCCTGATCCCGTCGATCCGAACGACCTCGCAACTCTCGACCGGCGTGAAGATCCCCTATTTCTTCCGCCTGGGCGACAGGCGCGACCTGACGCTGTCGCCCTACCTGTCGTCCGCCACGCGCACCCTGGATTTCCGCTATCGCCAGGCCTTCGAGCGCGGCCGCATCGATGTCGAGGGCGGCATCACCGATGATGACATCCGCCCTGGCGAGACGCGCGGATATCTCTGGGGCGCGGGCGCCTTCGCGCTGCGCTCGGGCTTCGTGTTCAGCTTCGATGTCGAATGGGCCAGCGACGACGGCTACCTGCTGGATTACGGCCATCCCTACGAGGACCGGCTGGACAGCGAACTGGCGCTGACGCGGGTCACGCGCGACAGCTTCATGCGCGCGGCCTACGTCCATATCGAATCGCAACGCGCGGGCGAGGTCGAGGCCGAACTGCCTACCAGTGTCGCCGACCTCGCCTATGAACGGCGCTTCTTTCCCGCCGGCCTCGGGGGCGAGGTCCGGCTGGGCGTCGTGGCGCACACGCATGTGCGCGACTCCGACGCCGACGTCCTGGGCCGCGACGTGACGCGCACCAGCCTGGAACTGGGCTGGCTGCGCAGCTGGACCTTCTCGTCCGGCATCCGGGCCGATTGGCGGATGGGCGTCGATACCGACCTTTTCCGCATCCGCCAGGACAGCGCCTTCGCCGACAGCCTCAACCGCTCGACCCCCTATGCCGCGCTGACCCTCGGCCTGCCGATGACCCGATCGACCGCCGGCGCCACCCATTTCATCCAGCCCATCGTCCAGATCGGCTGGACCGACGTCACCGGCGACGCGGTACCCAATGATGAAAGCGGGCGGGTCGAGTTCGACCAGGGCAATCTTCTGGCGCTGTCGCGCTTTCCCGAACGCGATGCGCGCGAGGACGGCGTCGCGCTGGCCTATGGCTTTACCTGGACGCGCCATGCCCATGACGGCGGCCATGTCTCGCTGAGTTTCGGCCAGGTGATCCGCGACAGCGCGCAGCCCGGATTCAGCGCCACCTCGGGCCTTGGCGGCGATATCTCGGACCTGCTGCTCGCGGGCCAGATCAGCACGGATTTCGGGCTCGACCTGACGGGGCGCGCGATCCTGAACGACAGCTTCGATGTCTCCAAGGCGGAGTTACGCGGCGCCTGGACCGGCCGACGCACGACGCTGGGCGGAACCTATGTCTGGCTCGAGGCGGACCCGGCCGAGGGCCGCGCCCAGGCGGTGTCCGAATTCTACCTGGACGGCGCCTATGACCTGACGCCCTATTGGACGGCCTCGGCCAACTGGCGCTATGATGTCGCCGATACCCGCGCCGCGACGGCCGGGCTGGGACTGACCTATCGCAACGAATGCGTCGAGGTCGATCTTTCGCTCAACCGCCGCTATACATCCTCGACAAGTGTTGAGCCTTCGACCGATTTCGGTTTTACCATCGCCCTGAAGGGGTTCAGCGCCTCGAACGGAAAAGAAAGATACGTGCGATCATGCAGCTAGGTCCGAGCAGACTTCCCCCCTCGCCCCTTCGCGCCCTGGCGCTGGGCGCCATCGCGCTGGCGATCTCGACCCTCGGCCTTGCCGCGCCCCTGCGCGCGCAAAGCCCCTTTTCGCCCGCGATCACCGTCAACGACGCGATCATCAGCTATTACGAACTGGAACAGCGCGCCAATTTCCTGACCCTGCTGCGCGCCCCCGGCAGCGCGCCGGAAGAGGCCCGCAAGGCCCTGATCGAGGAGGTCCTGAAGGAACAGGCGATCCGGGGCGCGGGCATCGAGGTGACCGAAGAGGCCATCGCCGAGGGCATCACCGAATTCGCCGCCCGCGCCAATCTCAGCGGCGACGAATTCGTCCAGGCCCTGTCGCAGGCGGGCGTCGATCCGGCGACCTTCCGCGATTTCGTCACCGTCGGCGTGGGCTGGCGCGAATTCGTGCGCGCCCGTTTCCTGCCCCGCGCCCGCCCGACCGATGCGGAAATCGACCGTGCGCTGGGCGCCGATGGCAGCAGCGGCGGCGTGCGCGTGCTGTTGTCCGAGATCATCATGCCGCTGACGCCCGAGAACATCGACCAGGTCACGGCCCTGGCCGAGGAGATCGCGCAGGTCACGTCGGAAGGCGAATTCTCGTCGCTGGCGGGTCAGTATTCGGCCACCGCGACCCGCAGCAACGGCGGTCGCATGGCCTGGATGCCGCTCACCAACCTGCCGCCCCAGTTGCGCCCGCTGATCCTGTCGCTGGCGCCGGGCGAAGTGACCGCGCCAATCCCGCTGCCCGACGCGGTGGCCCTGTTCCAGCTGCGCGGCATCGAGGAGACGACCGCGCCCGATCCGGTCTATTCCGCCATCGACTATGCCGCCTACTACATTCCTGGCGGACGCAGCGAAGCCGCACTGACCCAGGCGGCCCGCATTGCGGCGCAGGTCGATACCTGCGACGATCTCTACGGCGTGGCCCAAGGCCAGCCCGCCGAGGTCCTGGAACGCGGCAGCCTCGCCCCGTCCGAGATTCCGCAGGACATCGCGGTGGAACTGGCCAAGCTGGACGATGGCGAAGTCTCGACCGCGCTGACGCGCGCCAATGGCCAGACGCTCGTCTTCCTGATGCTCTGCGGCCGCACAGCCGAGATCAACCAGGACGCCTCGCGCCAGGACGTCGCGAACGCGCTGCTGCAAGAGCGGCTCAACGCCTTCGCGGACAGCTATCTCAGCCAGTTGCAGGCCGACGCCCTGATCATCGACAACACCGCGCTGGAATGACCGACGCGCCCATCGCGCTGACCTGTGGCGATCCGGCGGGGATCGGGCCGGAACTGGCGGCGAAGGCCTGGACGGACCTGGGCGCGTCGCTGCCCTTCTTCCTTCTGGGAGACCCTTCGCATCTGCCCGAAGGCACTTCGGTCGCGGTGATCGAGGCCCCGGAAGAGACGGCGGCCGCCGCCGCGCGCGGCCTGCCGGTGCTGCGCCACCCCTTTCCCGCGCCCGCCCGCCCCGGTCATCCGGATCCGGCCAACGCGCCCGCGACCGTCTCGGTGATCGAACGCGCCGTGGCGCTGGTCCAGACCGGGCGGGCCAGCGCGGTCACCACCGCGCCCATCTCGAAACAGGTGCTGATCGACGGGGCGGGGTTCGCCTATCCCGGCCATACAGAGTTCCTGGCCGCGCTGGGCGGGGTCGAACGCGTGGTGATGATGCTGGTCTCGCCGCAATTGCGCGTGGTGCCGACGACCATCCACATCCCGCTGTCGCAGGTCGCGGTCCAGCTGACACCCGATCTGCTGCGTGACACGATTAGGATCACCGTCGAGGGTCTGCGCCGCCATTTCGGACTGGACAGCCCCCGCGTCGCCGTGGCGGGGCTGAACCCCCATGCCGGCGAAGGCGGCAAGCTGGGGCACGAGGAAGGCACCTGGATCGCGGGGCTGATCGCCGGACTGGCCGCCGAGGGGCTGGCCATCACCGGCCCCCACCCCGCCGACACGATGTTCCACGCCGCGGCGCGGGCGCGCTATGACGTGGCGGTCGCGATGTATCACGACCAGGCGCTGATCCCGGTCAAGACGCTGGATTTCGACCGCGGCGTGAACGTGACGCTGGGCCTGCCCTTCGTGCGCACCTCGCCCGATCACGGCACCGCCTTCGACATCGCCGGGCGCGGCATCGCCAACCCGACCAGCCTGATCGAGGCGCTGAAACTGGCGCGCGCGATGAGCGCGCGCGGATGAGCGGGATCGACGCCCTTCCGCCCCTGCGCGAGGTCATCGCCGCGCACGGGCTGTCCGCCAAGAAGGCGCTGGGACAGAACTTTCTGCTGGATCTGAACCTGACCGCCAAGATCGCGCGCGCGGCGGGCGATCTGACCGGCGCGGACGTGCTCGAGATCGGCCCCGGCCCCGGCGGGCTGACGCGCGGGCTTCTGGCCGCGGGCGCGCGCCGCGTGCTGGCGGTGGAAAAGGACGCGCGCTGCCTGCCGGCACTGGATCAGATCGCGCAGGCCTATCCCGGCCGCTTGCAGGTGGTGGAAGGCGACGCGCTAAAGATCGACGCGGCCGCCCTGCTGACGCCACCGATCAAGGTTGTGGCGAACCTGCCCTACAATGTCGGGACCGAGCTTCTGGTGCGCTGGCTGACGCCGCCCGCCTGGCCGCCCTTCTGGACCAGCCTGACCCTGATGTTCCAGCGCGAGGTGGCCGAGCGGATCGTCGCGCGCCCCGGCGGCAAGGCCTATGGCCGCCTGGCCGTGCTGGCGCAATGGCGGGCGGATGCGAAGATCGTGATGTCGCTGCCCGCCTCGGCCTTCACGCCGGCGCCCAAGGTCGACAGCGCCGTCGTGCATCTGACCGCCCTGCCCGCGCCGCGCCATCCGGCGGATGCGGCCGTCCTGTCGCGCGTGGTGGCCGCGGCCTTCAACCAGCGGCGCAAGATGCTGCGCGCGGCCCTGAAGGGGATCGCACCCGATATCGAGGACCGGCTGCGCGCGGCGGGCATCGCCCCCACCGAACGGGCCGAACAGGTCTCGCTCGAGGCGTTCTGCGCGCTGGCGCGCGAAGTGGCGAAGGGCTGAGGGTTACTCGGCCGCTTCGGCCGGATCGTCTCCGCCGGACGAAGTCGCCGTCTCACGGCCCTGATCCTCGGGCCTGCGGCGGGGCTTGCGGCGGGGCTTCTTCGGCGCGCTCTCGGGTGTCTCGACCAGGGTGCTGCCTTCCGTCTCCTCGGCATCGGCATCGGCCTCGCCCGCGATCTCGAGACCGGATCCACCGGCGCGCTGGTCGTCCTGCGGCTCGGCCACGGCGCCGCCGTTCGATTCGCGTTCCTGGCGGTCGGCGCGTTCGCGGTCGCGTTCGGCCTGACGCTCGCGGTTCTGACGCTCCATCTCCTCGCGGCGGGCGTCGACCTCGCGCTGGGCCTCGCTCAGCATCCGCAGGTAATGTTCGGCATGTTGCTGGAAATTCTCGGCCGCGACACGATCATTCGCCAGTTGCGCGTCACGCGCCAGCTGGTTGTACTTGTCGATGATCTGCTGGGGCGTGCCGCGGACCTTGCCCTCGGGGCCCGAGCTGTCGAAGACCCGGTTGACGACGTTGCCGCCCGAGGGACGGTTGCGGTTGGATTTCGACCGCGATCGTGACTTGGATGATCTCATGAACCGTTTATCAGCCTTGTGGTAAGTGCCTGCAAACCCGTCGGTGCCCTGTGCGCCAGTCTCGTTCAGCTCTCATCACGACTTGTCGGGCTATCGTCCGATCCCGGGAGCGCCGCAAGCGCAACCACTCGGGATCGACGCACCTGAGAAAGCATGTCTTGCGCGCTGGCACAAGGGGCACATGGCGGAATTTCGCCAAAAATGGCATCCAGCCGCGCTTTTTCGGTCACGGGGCTTCGTCGCGCACCGGGTCTGCGGCGGCCAGAACGCGCGCACGCCCGTCCAGATCGTCCAGCAGCGCCAGATCGCGCCAGCCCGCGCGCGCGAAGATCGCGCGGACCTCCTCGCCCTGGCCCTGGCCGAATTCCGCAAGCAGGCGCCCGCCCGCGTCCAGGTGACGCGCCGCCTGCGCGGCCAGGATGCGATAGGCGGACAGGCCGTCGCCTTCGTCGGTCAGGGCCATGCGCGGCTCGTGGTGGCGCACCTCGTCGGAAAGGCCGTCGATCTCGGCCGCCGGGATGTAGGGCGGGTTCGACACGATCAGGTCGAAAAGCCCCTCCACCGCGCCGAACCAGTCCGACCGCCGGATGTCGCAGCGCGCCTCGACCCGGTGCAGGACGGCGTTGGCGCTGGCCTGGAGGCAGGCGGCTTCCGAGAGATCCACGCCCAGACCCGTCGCCCGGGGGTTTTCCGCCAGAAGCGTCACCAGGATCGCGCCCGACCCCACGCCCAGGTCCAGCACGCGGGTGAAGGGCGCGGCCAGCGCGGCCTCGACCAGGGTTTCGGTTTCCGGCCTTGGATCAAGGACTTCCCGGCTGACCTTGAAGCGGCGGCCGTAGAAGTGACGCTCGCCCAGCAGGTGGGACACCGGCACGCGGACGGCCCTCAGCGAGATCAGCTGTTCGTAGCGGTCCTCGATGTCGGGGGCCAGGTCCTCGGGCGCGATCAGCGTCACCCGCGCCGCCTCGATCCGCGCGGCATGGGCCAGCAGCAGGCGCGCGTCACGCGCCGGATCGTCGACGCCCGCCGCGCGCAGCCGCGCCGTCGCGGCGATCATGGCGGCGGCGGCGGTGGTCACGTCATGGCCCCGGTCGCAGGGCGGTCTTCGGCTTCGGCCAGAAGCCGCGCCTGAGCGTCCGCCGTCAGGGCGTCGATCACCTCGTCCAGGTCGCCCTGCATCACCTGGTCCAGCTTGTAGAGCGTCAGGTTGATCCGGTGATCGGTCATGCGACCCTGCGGGAAATTGTAGGTGCGGATGCGTTCCGACCGGTCGCCGCTGCCCACCTGGGCCTTGCGGTCGGCGGCGCGGGCCTCCTCGGCCCGGCGGCGTTCCAGGTCGTAGAGCCGCGCCTTCAGCACCTGCATCGCGATGGCGCGGTTCTGGTGCTGCGACTTCTCGGAGGACGTCACGACGATGCCGGTGGGAACATGGGTGATCCGCACCGCCGAATCGGTGGTGTTGACATGCTGCCCGCCCGCGCCCGAGGACCGCATCGTGTCGATGCGCAGATCGTTCGGATCGATCTGGATGTCGACGTCCTGGGCCTCGGGCAGGACCGCGACGGTCGCGGCCGAGGTATGGATGCGCCCGCCGCTTTCGGTCGCGGGCACGCGCTGGACCCGGTGCACGCCGCTTTCGTATTTCAGCCGGGCGAAGACGCCCTCGCCGCCGATCCGGGCGATCACTTCCTTGATGCCGCCCAGTTCGGTCGCCTGCTCCTCGATGATCTCGACCCGCCAGCCGCGCGCCTCGGCATAGCGCTGATACATGCGCAGAAGGTCCGCCGCGAAGAGGGCCGCCTCGTCGCCGCCGGTGCCGGGGCGGATTTCCAGGATCGCGGGGCGCGCATCGGCCTCGTCCCGGGGCAGAAGCGCGCGTTGCAGGGCCTCCTCGGCGCCGGGGCGCTCGGCGCGCAGGCGGGCCAGTTCGTCCTCGGCCAGGTCCTTCATGTCCGGGTCGGACAGCATCGCCTGGGCATCCGCGATGTCGCGGGTCAGCCGGCGCCAGGCCTCGATCCGGTCCACCACGGGCTTGAGTTCGGAGTATTCCCGCGCCAGCGCGGCGATGTCCGAAGGCCCTGCCCCGGCCGCCATGCGCGCCTCGAGGAACTGGAACCGCTGGACGATCTGATCAAGGCGGGCGTCGGAAATCATGCGACCCATCTGCGCGATCGGGGGCATCCGGTCAAGGCCCCGCTTGCGGCAGCCTTGCCCCAGGACACCAATTTATCGTTGCAAAGCCTTCACTTGCGCCCCGCCCCTGCGGTCACTGCCGCACCCGGGCCAACTCGGCCAGCCAGCCATCGACGCGGGCGCGGTTCACCCCCAGGTCCGAGCGCCCGAACCGCAGACGTCCGTAGACCTGCAGGCTGTCGCCCTCCTGCCGGAGGGTGGTGTAATCGGGAAACCCCATGATCCGGCTGCGGGTCACGTAGGTCACGAAGCCCTCCTCGACCGATCCGGCCAGACGCCTGCTGCGCGGGGTCGCGCGGATGATCGCATCGAGGCGCGCCAGATCGTCGGGGCCGACCTGCACCAGCCGCTTGACGCCATGGGCCAGGTTCTCGTCCTGCGTCACCCGCGGGGGCACATGCCACTGCGCGGGGTCGCTCGGGGCCAGGCGGATATAGCCCATCCCAACCACGACCACCGCGATCAGCACCCAAAGCAGCATCATCAGCCTTCCCATGGCCGTCTCCCGGCCCGCGCCGGGCGCGGGACTATCTGTAGGACACGCCCGGCAGCACGCAGAGCAGCTCGTAGACCAGGTTCGCCGCCGTCAGCGCGGTGTTGCCCGACGGATCATAGGGCGGCGAGACCTCGACCAGGTCGCAGCCCACGATGTTCAGACCCCGCAGGGCGCGGATCAGTTCCAGCGCCTGCGGCGTGGTCAGCCCGCCGATCTCCGGTGTGCCGGTGCCCGGCGCATAGGCCGGGTCGAGACTATCGATATCATAGGTCACGTAAGCGGGCCTATCGCCGATGTCGCGACGTATTTCCGCACCCAAGTTCGACAGCGACTTGTGCCAGAGTTCGGGCGCCAGGAACATCTGGAAGCCCCAGCCCTGCGCCTCGGTGAAGTCGGTCGCGGCATAGCCGGTGCCCCGCAGCCCGATCTGGTAGACCTTCTCGGGGATGATCAGGCCCTCTTCCCAGGCGCGGCGGAAGACGGTGCCGTGGGTCTCGCGCATGCCGAACATCTCGTCGTTCACATCGGCATGGGCATCGACATGGACCAGCGCGACGGGTCCATGCTTGCGCGCGATCGCGCGCAGGATCGGCAGGGTGATCGAATGATCGCCGCCCAGCGCCACCGGGATCACGTCATGGCTGAGGATCTGGTCATAACTCTCTGATATAATTCTGATACTCTCGGAGAGCGAGAAGGTGTTGATCGCCAGGTCGCCGATATCGGCCACCTGCAGGCTGTCGAAGGGGGCCGCGCCCGTCTGCAGGTTGTAGGGCCGGATCATCGCCGATTCCGAACGGATCTGCTTCGGTCCGAACCGCGTGCCCGACCGCCACGAGGTGCCGATGTCCATCGGCACGCCCAGGATCGCCACGTCCAGATCGTCGAGGCCGTTCGCCTGCGGCAGGCGCATGAAGGTGTTCGGCCCGGAAAACCGCGCCAGGTCGTTGCCGCTGATGGGCTGGTTCCTGTCGCTCATCTCCTGGGCCATCCGATCAGCGCGATGATGTCGGTCGCCACATGGGCGCCCGCGATGGCGGTGGCGCCTGTGGTGTCATAGGGCGGCGAGACCTCGACCACGTCGCCCCCCTTGATGTTCAGTCCGGCAAGCGCGCGCAGGATCGCCGCCGCCTGCCAGCTGGCCAGCCCGCCCCAGACCGGCGTGCCGGTGCCGGGCGCGAAGGCGGGGTCCAGCGCGTCGATGTCGAAGGTCAGGTAGGCCGGCCGGTCGCCCAGGATCTCGCGCACGCGCTCGGCGGTGGCGTCGGGCCCGTTCCGGTGCACCCAGGCCGCGTCCAGCGTGGGCACGCCCAGGTTGTCCTCGTTCGTGGTGCGGATGCCGATCTGGACCGAGGTCGCAGGGTCCACGATCCCGGTCTTGACGGCCTTGTAGAACATGGTGCCGTGGTCGATGCGCCTGAGGTTGTCGTCGGGCCAGGTGTCGGAATGGGCGTCGAAATGGATCAGCGACATCGGCCCGAACTTCTCGGCATAGGCCCGCAGGATCGGGAACGAGATGTAGTGGTCCCCGCCCAGCACGACCGAGGCCGCGCCGGATTTCAGGATGGTGCGGATGTGATCGGTCAGCCGGTCGGGAAAGGCGGGCACGTCGGCATAGTCGAAGGCCATATCGCCGTAGTCCACGATGGCCAGCGCCGACAGCGGATCATAGGGCCAGCCATAGGGCGGATCGTAGGGTTGCAGGCAGGAGGCCTCGCGGATCGCGCGCGGACCCATGCGGGCGC